>NZ_JBEHGF010000019.1:0-47677 GCF_040225725.1 Corynebacterium sp. KPL4015
GATGCAATATCGGAATCAGACCCTTGAACCCCTCATCACCTAGAATTAAACCAGTCCAACTTTCGGGGGCCAGTTCACGCGTGGGGGTAAGGCGGGGAAAATTAGTGGCGCTCAGACAGCAAGCGCTGCAATTCCTTCAGGTCGCTCTTGCGGCGGCGCGAGCGGAACACGGAATAGGCAATCAGCCCAGCAACGGCCGCGCCGACGCCACCGAGCACCAACTGAACGTTGCGGTCCTGCAACTTTTCGGTGGCGGCGTTCTTGGCGTCATCGACGAGGTTTTGCGGCTTGCTGCGATCCGCAATTTCATCCAGGGTGCTAGCCAGCTGGCGCCGGGTGCGTTCGATATCGCGTTGAATATCTTCAATATTGCGTGCCACGGAATTCTCCTCTTAGCTTAAGTTTCGCTCTTAACGAGCTTATCTTACCGTGCAGGGCCTCCCCCGCGCAGGCCGGGGAGCACGTAAAGTAGGTCCCATGACTGAAACTCGTTTGAACGTAGGAGATACTGCCCCCGCTTTTGCGCTTGCCGATGCCACCGGCAACACCGTTTCCCTTTCCGATTACGCAGGCCAGCGCGTGCTTGTGTACTTCTACCCGCGCGCCAATACCCCAGGCTGCACCAAGGAAGCCTGCGATTTTCGCGATTCCTTAGAAGAGCTCAATGAGCTCAATATCGCGGTGGTGGGCATCTCCCCCGATAAGCCCGAGGCGCTGGCGAAGTTCCGCGATGACCACGATCTCAACTTCCCGCTGCTTTCTGATCCAGATAAGTCCGTCATGACCGCATACGGCGCTTTTGGGGAGAAGAAGAACTACGGCAAGGTAGTCCAGGGCGTTATCCGTTCCACCTTCCTCGTGGAGCCGGATGGCATCATCGGCCAGACCCACTACAACGTGAAGGCCACCGGGCACGTCGCGCGCGTGATGAAGGGCCTCGAGTAAGCCGGTGGAGGAAATCCTCGTTCCGCGGCGTCGGCCAGCGCAGGCGCGCAGCCGGGAGCGCTTTGCACGCATCGTACAGGCGGCGCGCGCCGTGCTTGTCGATGTCGGCTTCGAATCCTTCACCTTCGATGAAGTAGCCCACCGCGCCGAGGTTCCGATCGGCACGCTGTATCAATTCTTTGCCAATAAATACGTGCTCATCTGCGAGCTCGACCGGCAAGATACCGCCACCAGCCTGGCCGAAATCGAGCGCTTTTCGCGCCTCGTGCCAGCCCCACAGTGGCCGGATGTCTTGGATGAATTCATCGACCACCTCGCGCGGATGTGGCGCGAGGACCCCTCCCGGCGCGCCGTTTGGCACGCCATCCAGTCCACCCCAGCGACGCGGGCCACGGCGGCCGATACCGAGCTGCAGCTCTTGGAGCCGCTCGCCGAGATCCTTCGCCCGCTGGCCACCGAGCACAGCGATGCGCAACGCATTGAGCTGGCGCGCTTCCTTATCCACACCGTGGTCTCGCTGCTTAATTACGCCATTTCGGGCGATCCAGACAAGTTCGATTCCGTGGTCATGGAGCTAAAGCGCATGCTGATTTCGTATCTCTTTGCGGTGGCCGCGGGATAAGTTTGTAGACGTTTATACAAGTTATCCACAGGCGGGCGCTGGGCGCGATTGGCGCCGCGGCAGCGCGCGCCTAGATTTGCAGGCATGAACGCACTGCAGGCCTATGCCACCCAGATTTCCTCGGCGATGGATATCCTCGCCGAGGCCCACGGCATGCCTGAACGCGACCTCATCGAGCTCGGCCTGCCGGATGTCGAGGCCCGCGAACTGCTCACGCTGGCTGAAGTTTATTTCGGCACCACCTCCTTTAGCCGCAAGCAGCGCCTTGCCGCCGCGGGCGCGCGCCACCACGATCTGGTGACGCTGAAGCTCATCGAGAAGTACGCCACCCGCGCGGCCACCAAGCGCGCCGCGTGGAACCTGCGTGTAGAGCTGTGCCGGCAACACGGACCGGCTTCTGAGATCGCCCGGCTCGCTAAGAAGCGCCTGCGCGAATGGCGCCCGCGCCGCCGGCCGCCGCGCGAGGGCGTACAACTCCTGCGCCGCCCGGAAGGCCCGTGGACGATGCGCATTACCGCGCCCTCATCCTTCCTCGCGGATCTTGATTCCGCCCTCGACCCCGATGACCCACTCGCGTCTTTCCGCGAGCTCCTCCGCGGCGAGGGCGCTGCCACGGTACAGACCACGACGAACGTGATTATCCCGCTCAACGCGCTGGACCAAATACTGGAAGGCGATGGCGACGAGGTCACGCTTCGGCTCACCAACGGCTCGACCATTACCGGCGCGCAGCTCGTCGAGCGCACCTTCAGCGAACACGGGCTAGCCACGCTTATCCACCCGGTGAAGGGCCCGGTCAACCTGTATCGGACCTCGCGGTTCGCCTCAGAAAAACAGCGGCTGATGGCCGCCGCCGAAAACCCCACCTGCCCGTGGCCGCCGTGCAATCACCCGGCGGATAAGTCTCAGATCCACCACCTACAGGCGTGGAAGCACGGCGGGATGACCAACGCGGACAACCTCACCGTGTGCTGCCCGTACCACAACGGGGTGAACCAAGACGATCCGAACGCCCCTCCCCTGCGCGGCCGCCTTGCCCGGGTAAACGGCAAGGTCCGCTGGATCCGCTAGCGCTGCCTCACCGAGGTAGCGCTACTCGGCGTGCGCAAGCAACTCCGCGCACATATCAGCGGGAAAGTGCGCCCCAGCCATCAGGGTGAAGTCCTCCCGGCCCAGCGCTCCGGCGCCCTCTGGCACGCTGCCCCACAACCGGCAGTCCGTGACCGCTGGAAGCTCGTCCACGTTCAGCCTCGTCGCCAAGTCCGGCTTCTCGGGCAAACTGCCGCCGATAAGCCCCATCACGTTAATCCCGCGCCGCTGCGCCTCGCGGACGGTGAGCTCGGCGGCGTTGAGGCTGCCGAGGCCGAGGGAGGTGACGATGAGGAGGTTGGTGGCGACATCGGCAAGCGTGTAGTCGTCTGCCAAACGCACCAGCAGCCCGCCGGCGCCTTCCACCAGCACCACACGGCCTGGTGAGTCCAACCCTGCGATCCAGTCCCGGAGCTCCTCTTTGCTCGGCGGAGTCATGCCCGCCCGGCGCGCCGAGAGGTTCGGTGCTAGCGGTTCGGGAAAGCGCGCCACCTCCGTGATCTCGACCCCGGCCAGGTCCCGCACCGTCGCCGCATCGCCGCTCTTGTCCGACTCGCCGGTCTGCAGGGGCTTGGCATAGACGACCTCGCGCCCGCTCTGGGCAAAGGCGCTGGCGAGCGCCGCCGTGGCCACCGTCTTTCCCACGTCGGTATTGGTGCCGGTGACAAAGATAATCATCGCTTTCCTCCTACCACCGCCGCGCGCACCCCGCGGCAAATCTGCGCGACCTCGTCCTCGGTGCTGATAAACGGCGGCATGGTGTAGATGAGGCGGCCAAACGGGCGCAGCCACACGCCCTGCTCCATCGCCGCATCCGTGGCGCCTGCCATATCGACATCGCGCTCCATCTCCACCACGCCAATAGCGCCCAGCACGCGCACGTCTGCCACGCCCGGCTCATCCTCCAGCCCGGCAAGCCCCGTACACAACTGCTTCTCGATGCTCCCAACCTGCCCCCGCCACGTTCCTTCCAGGATCATGGCGGTAGCCTCGGCCGATACCGCGCAGGCCAGGGGGTTGGCCATAAAGGTAGGGCCGTGCATCAGCGCGCGCGGGTGCATGCCCTCGGCAACGCGGGCGGTAGCAAGCGTGGCCGCCATCGTCATGAATCCACCGGTCATTGCCTTGCCCACGCACATGATATCCGGAACCACACCGGCCGCCTGGGTGGTAAAAAGCTCCCCGGTGCGGCCAAATCCCGTGGCGATTTCATCCGCGATCAGGACGATTCCGTGGCGGTCACAGATTTCGCGCGCCCCGCGCACCAACTCGTGATCGTGGAAACGCATGCCGCCGGCGCCTTGGACGACGGGCTCGATGATCAAGGCCGCGACCTCGTTCGTAATGCAGCCTTCCAACTCCCGCAGGTAATCCGCGCGCATCTTCTCGCTCGCCCCGCGCGTGGGCGGTGCCGGGGCGAAAATCTGCTGCGCCAGGGTGCCGGTCCACATCGAGTGCATGCCGCCATCGGGATCGCACACGCTCATCGCGGCAAACGTATCGCCGTGATAGCCCGAGCGCCACGTCAACATCTTCGTGCGCTCTGGGTGGCCGATCCCCTGCTGGTATTGCAGGGCCATCTTGATGGCGACCTCCACCGAGACCGATCCCGAATCCGCATAAAAGACCTGCGCGAAGTCGTGGCGCGTGAGCTCCATGAGATTGGCCGTCAGCCGCGCAGCCGGTTCGTGCGTAAGCCCGCCGAACATCACGTGGCTCATGCGGTCGATCTGTTCCTTGGCAGCGGCGGTAAGCCGCGGGTGGCTGTGGCCATGGGCGGCGGCCCACCAGGAGGACATGGCGTCGATGAGCTGGGTGCCATCGGCAAGCGTGAGGTGGACGCCCGCGGCAGACTCGACCACGCGCGTGGGCGCGCCAGGTTCGGCGTAGGGGTGCCAGATGTGGTGGGCATCGATTGTCGCTATGTCTTTAGTAGAAATATCCACCAAATTAGATCTAGCACACACTCTCGGCCGCTATAGTCCTTTTTATGAAAGTTCTTGAACGGCGTTCAATTCGCCGCTTACCCGTGGTTTTGCCGGCAATTGCGGGCATCGAAATGTGGGAGCGCTTCAGCTTTTATGGCATGCAAGCCATCCTCGCGTACTACCTCTACTCCACCTCCGGTGGGCTCGGCGTGGCGCAAACGCAGGCCACCGCGCTCGTCGGCGCGTACGGCAGCCTGCTCTACCTCTTTACGTTTGTGGGCGGCTGGGTTAGCGACCGGCTCTTGGGCGCCAAGCGCACCCTACTTACCGGCGCCGGGCTGTTGGTGTGCGGGCACTTTGCCCTCTCGCTCGTCCCCGGCACGGCGGGGCTCATCATCGGGCTTTTGCCGCTCGCTCTCGGCTCGGGGCTGCTCAAGACCGCCGCGATTACGATTCTGGGCGCCGCTTTTCCCGCCGAGGCCGGCGCGCGCGACGGGGCCTTCCAGATTTTCTACCTCGGCATCAATGTCGGCGCGCTCTTTGGCCCCATGCTCACTGGGTGGCTGGCCGAGGAATACGGCTACCACGCCGGATTCTTCGCCGCAGCGGTGCTCATGTGCTGCGGCTGCGCCACCTACGGCGCACTGCGGAAAAAGATAGACGTTCCGTCGCGCCCACCACACCCCACCCAGGCCCCGGGTAAGGCGGGGCTGATCGCGCTGGCGGCGCTTGTAGCCGACGTGCTGCTCGTCATCACCGTCTCCCCAGGCACGCTGACCGTGCTGCTTCTTATCGCCACGGTAGCGGCTGCGGCCGGGCTTTTTGCCAGCATGCTGCGATCCCCGCAGGTCACCGCGGATGAGCGGCGCCGCATCCTGGATTTCATTCCGCTCTTCGCCTGCTCGACAGCCTACTGGACCCTGCAACCACAAATCTACGGCGTGCTTGCGGTCTATTCGGATCAGCGCCTCAACCGAACCATCGGCGGATTCGAGATCCCACCGGCTTGGACGCAATCGCTCAACCCGCTATTTATCCTGCTGCTCTCGCTGCCCTTGGCCGCGGGCATGACGCGCTGGGCCAACTCGCGGCGCGCGCTCATGGGCTGCGGCATCATCTTCGCCGGTGCAGGCATGTTCCTCCTGCTGCCCTTTGTGGGCGGCGGAGAAAATTCCACGCCGTTTTTGGTACTAGCGGGCACCATCTTTTTGATGTCACTCGGTGAGCTCTTCATCGGCCCAGTGGGCATGGCCGCATCCGCCGCCCACGCACCGCGGGCCTATGCCACTCGCTCTTCCGCGCTGTACTTCCTCACCATGGCCATCGGCACCTCGCTGGCCGGATCGATGTCGCAGCTGTACGATCCCACCTCGGCATCCGCCGAAACGACCTACCTCCTCATCATGGGCGGCGTCCCCATCATCTTGGGGCTAATGCTCCTCCTGCGGCGCAGGTAGGCCCTTAATGCCCGGCGGACTCATCCAGGGCGCGGTCCGCCATCAGCACGTCACGCATACCGCTGAATAGATCGCCCATTCCCTGCGGGTTGGACGGCATGTAGAGCACGGAGGCTTGGCCGTTATTCGAGACATCGACCATCGCGTCGAGGTACTGCGATACCAGCATGAGGACTTCGGGAGATTCCTGCACCCCGGCATCACGCAGGAGCTCGTATTGCTGGGCGATGCCCTCCACAATCTCCTTGCGCTGCTCGGCAACACCCCTACCCTGCAGCTTCTTCGCTTCTGCAGCGCCCTCGGCTTCTTTGACCACGCGGATCTTTTCCGCCTCCGCCTGGGCGATGGCCGCCTCGCGCTCGCGCTGCGCCGCGTTAATGGAGTTCATGGACTCGCGCACGCGGGAATCCGGGCGGATATCGGTCACCAGCGTATTGACGAAGTTCCAGCCGTATTCGGCCATATTATCCCGCAGTGAGGCCGCCACGTTCTGCGCGATGGTGTCCTTAGAGGAAAAGGACTCGTCCAAGCCCATATTCGCCACCGACGAGCGCACATTATCTTGCACATAGGCCACGATCTGCTGCTCGTGGTTGGAGAGCATATAAAAGGCCTCGCGTTCGCGGCCTTCTACCACCTCGTACTGCACCGCGACCGGAATTTGGACGAAGACATTGTCCTTCGTCTTGGTTTCCACCATTACGTCCAGTTGGCGCACCTGCAGCGAAATCTTATCGCGCACGCGGTCAATCCAAGGCATCTTGAAGTGCAACCCCGCGTGGGCGACCGTCTGGAATTTACCCAACCGTTCCAAGATGGCCGCCTCGCGGGTACGCACGATGTAGTAGCCATCAAATACGGTGGCGAGAACCAGCAAGATGATGATTCCGATGATGATTAAGCTAAACATTCCCTCTCCCTAACTACGAGTGTGAAATTAATTTTCGCACAGGCAGAAAGCATTCGCTAGTGGTCATCGATAAGCGCAAAGAGCTTGCCCATCACCTCCGCGCCGTTCTCGCCGATGCCATTGTGCTGGTACTCATTCGTCACCCACGGGCGCACATCGCCCAAATGTGCCGCGGTGGCCAAGGATTCCTCCAGCGGAACGAAGATATCGTCGAGGTAGATGGCGGCGGCGGAGGTGGGGGCATCGGCAAGCGCATAAGGCGCCGTAAATTCCCGCTCCGCCAGCCCCTGCGCTCCCTCCTTGAAGGCCTGCAGCGCCGGATCCTCATCAAACTGCCACGGGAAAATGTGCTCACCGGTCAGCCAGGTGCCGGACTCGGCAAATTCCGGGAACTCCTCCCGCACGCGGTGCGCCGACCACTGCGTCGCCGCCTGCCCGCCGCTGCCGGCATAAATGGACTCGTGGATAGCCGCATAAAGCGGCGCCTCCGCAAAGCTCACGCGCTCGCCGATGCCCCACAGGAAATCATCCCGCAGCACCTTCTCTCCCCGCACGGTGCGGAAGGGCTCTTCCAGGAGGTAGGCCAATCCGTCGAAGCCCGTGCCCCGCCCCAAATCGGTGCCGATGGTGCGAAAGCGCAGCGAGGACAGCCGCTCGCCGGTGTGCAGGCGCTCATCGGAATTATCAAGGTGGGCGATGATTTCCTCGACGCGCCGCTGCACCCAAGGGAACTCGCGGAAGAAACGCTCCTGGCGGGCTTTGAGCTTGCTAAAAGTCGCGCGGTAAAGGTGATCCGCGCCCTGCAGCGTGGGGATGCCGCCGGTGAAAACGCGTGCTTGACGGACTCGGGCGCCTGAGATAGGTACGCAGTGATGCAAAAGCCGCCAAAAGACTGGCCAAATAGGGACCAAGTCTCCAGCCCCAGGTGTTCGCGCAGGCGCTCGGCATCGCGCACGATATTGTCCTGGCGCAGCAAGGCCAGGTGTTCTGCGCTGCGCTCTTCTGCGGGGCTCAGCCTATCGATGCGGTGCGAACGCCCCGTGCCGCGCTGGTCGAGGAGGATGACGCGATAGCGCTCGAGCGCCTTGCCGATAAGCCCCGTCGGTTTGACTGGCCGCGGGGCCGGAAAGCCAGGGCCACCCTGCAGATACAACAGCGCCGGCAGGTCCTCGCCGCCGGGCGGGATTATTTCGCGGGCATAGAGAGCAAAAGTCCCGCGCGGATTGTCATAATCCCACGGGACTTCCAGGGTGTGTTCAATAATATCGTGGCCGAAGCGGCGGTAGTGAGTCATGCCCACCCAGGTTAGTAAACCTCTAGGCCCTTCGCGCGGAAAACGTCGCGGACTTTTTCCACGTCCTCCGGTTTCGGTGGCTTGGTATCTGCCAAGTGGTAGGTCATATCGAGCCCCTCCCACTTGTCCTTGCCCATATTGTGGAAGGGCAGGACCTCGACGCGCTCCACATTGGATTTCCACCGCGCCACGATGGAGGCGACGTTTTCGACGTTCTCGGCCGAATCCGTCAGGCCCGGTACGACGACGAAGCGAATCCACACCGGCTTGCCTATCGCGTTGAGGCGGTCACCAAAATCGAGCGTGGGCTGCAACTGCCGCCTCGTTACGCGCTGATAGGTTTCCTCATCGCCCGACTTCACGTCCAGTAGCACCAGGTCGATATTGTCTAGATCCTCATCGCGCAGGCGCGAGCCTAAGAAACCGGAGGTATCGATGGTGGTGTGGATGCCGGCGTCGTGGACTTCCTTGAGGACGCGGCGAGTAAAGGCAATCTGGAAGAGGGGCTCACCACCAGAGATGGTCAGGCCGCCACCGGAAGCTTGGAAGATGGGCTTATAGCGCTTAATACGTTTGACCACATCGTCGACCCGCTCCAAGGTGCCGGTCTTCATCTCCATGGTGTCCGGGTTATGGCAATACTGGCAGCGCAGGGGGCAGCCGGACATGAACATGGTCATGCGGGTGCCCGGGCCGTCGACGGCGGTTACCAGC
This sequence comes from Corynebacterium sp. KPL4015, assembly GCF_040225725.1. Lineage (NCBI taxonomy): Bacteria > Bacillati > Actinomycetota > Actinomycetes > Mycobacteriales > Corynebacteriaceae > Corynebacterium > Corynebacterium sp. KPL4015. The sequence goes on from NZ_JBEHGF010000019.1 coordinate 8,960, forward strand.
TCCCAAGAGTGCACGAGGGCAATATCGCCGGTGCGGCGCGCCTCCATGAGCTCGGGGCGGGTAATCTCATCGAGTTCGTGGTCGGTTCCCAGGCCCGCGGCAACACCGCGAACGCGCTCGCCGGATTCCGGCGACAGGGTGACCACACCAGTAATGCCATCAGCCATGATTATGAACCCTGGTGGAAGGTGCGGGAGATGACGTCAAGCTGCTGCTCCTTGGTGAGCTTGACAAAGTTGACCGCGTAGCCAGAGACGCGAACGGTGAGGTTCGGGTACTTCTCTGGGTGCTCAACGGCGTCTTCCAGCGTGGACTTATCCAACACGTTGATATTGGCGTGGTACAGGCCAGAGTTCATCTTGTGCTCGTCGCGGCTGGCCTTCATGTCTGAAAGGCGTTCTGCAAAGGTTGGGGTTGCCATAATGGTTCTCCTTGTCGTGATTCTTATTGTTCCATGATGAAGCCGGCATCCAGCACGCCGACTAGGTTGGTGATGCGCTCTTCTGGGGTGCGGCCCAATCCGGACGGGGTGATGGTATTGGTCAGCGAGATGCCGTCCAGGGCATCCTTGTAATCCAGCTTGCCCACCGACAGCATGGAGGCGACCATGCCGTGGTTATCCGCACCGTTTTCGGGGTTAGCCCCCGGGGAGAAGGGAGTGCCGGCCTTGTGGCCTGACGGGAAGGAACCTGTTGCCTTGCCGTAGACCACGTTAGAGGTAATGGTCAGCACGGACTGGGTGGGGATGGCATTGCGATACATCGGGATGGCCTTAATCTTTTCCATCACGGTGTGCACGATGGTGGCAGCGATGTCATCGGCGCGGTCATCGTCGTTGCCGTAGAACGGGAACTCGCCCTCAGTGATGTAATCCGTAATCAGTCCGGTCCCATCGCGGACCGGGGTGACCTTGGCGTACTTGATGGCAGAAAGCGAATCGGCAACGATGGATAGTCCCGCGATGCCGCAGCCCATGGAGCGGATGATATTGGAATCATGCAGCGCCATCTCCACGGCCTCGTAGGCGTACTTATCGTGCGAGTAGTGGATGATGTTCAGGGCCTCGACGTAGGTGCCAACCACCCAGTCCAGCATCTCCTCGTACTTTTGCCAGACCTCGTCGAAGTCCAACGGGCCATCGCCTTGAATCGGCTCGTAGCCTTCGACGATTTGCTTGCCGGAGACCTCATCCCGGCCGCCGTTCATAGCATAGAGCAGGGCCTTGGCGGCATTGACGCGGGCGCCGAAGAACTGCATCTGCTTGCCCACTTCCATCGGGGACACGCAGCAGGCAATCGCCGCGTCATCGCCCCACTCATCGCGAATCTGGCGATCAGACTCGTACTGGATGGAGGAGGTTTCAATGGAGATGTGCGCGCAGAATTCCTTGTAGCCTGCGGGCAGCTCCGGATCCCAGAAAATGGTGATATTCGGCTCCGGTGATGGCCCCAGGTTGATCAGGGTCTGCAGGAGGCGGAAGGAAGTCTTGGTGACCATGTGGCGGCCATCGCTGCCGAAGCCGGCATCGGACCAGGTGGCCCAGTACGGGTCGCCGGAGAAAATCTGGTCATAGTCGATGGTGCGCAGGAAGCGGACGATGCGCAGCTTCAGCACGAGCGCGTCGATGATTTCCTGTGCCTGCTCCTCGGTGATGATGCCAGCGGCCAAGTCGCGCTCGAAGTAGCAGTCGAAGAACGCAGACAGGCGGCCGATGGACATGGCGGCACCATCCTGCGACTTGATGGAGGCGAGGTAGCCAAAGTAGGTCCACTGCACGGCCTCGTGGGCGGTGCGCGCCGGCTCGGAGATGTCAAAACCGTAGGACTCGGCCATCGCCTTGAGCTTCTTCAGGGCCTTGATCTGCTCGGAGTGCTCCTCGCGGTAGCGGGCCCAGTGCTCGGAAAAGCCGGCATCGGCAATGGCATCGCGGGCCTTAATCTTTTCCTGGATGAGGTAGTCCACGCCGTACAGCGCCACGCGGCGGTAATCGCCGATGATGCGGCCGCGGCCATAGGCATCGGGCAAGCCGGTGATGATGTGTGATGAACGGGCGGCGCGAATGCGCGGGGTGTAGATATCGAAGACCGCATCATTGTGGGTCTTGCGGTAGCGGGTGAAGATCTTCTCCACCTCGGGGTCTACCTCTTTGCCCGCCTCGCCGATGGCCTGCTTGACCATGCGCCAGCCGCCGAACGGCATCATAGCGCGCTTGAGCGGCGTATCGGTTTGCAGGCCGACGATGACGTCATCGTCTTCTGAGATATAGCCAGCCGGGAAGGCATCGATATCGGTCGGGGTGTGCGTATCGACGTCATAAATGCGCTTTTCGCGCTCGACCGACAGGTAGTTCTTTTCCAGGGTGCCCCACACGCGCAGCGTCTTATCGGTGGGTCCAGCGAGGAAGCTGGAATCGCCGTTAAAAGGCGTGTAGTTGCGCTGAATGAAATCGCGGACATTGATGCCCTCGGTCCAAGGGCCGGGCGCAAAACCTTCCCACCCTTGATACTGCTGGGGCTTAGTTGCGGTAGTCATAATTCCCTTCTTCTGGGTCAAATTTCCCGGGGCACATGCCGCCTTTTCATCCCGCAGCATCAAGCCCCGTCACCTCTTCATTGTCGGCTCGATTCGCGAAATTAACAACCATAAACATTGCCGTGAGCACCAGTTATAAACCGGTCATCATGCTTTGCTGGTAGCTCGATTCATATAAACCACCCGTACGTTTTTGTTCGGGGGCAATCCAGCCCCGATCGTGGCTTTGCTCACGTACACTTTGGCGCCGACTTGTGTCTACCTCTACTGTTAAGGCGGTCAGCTTCGCTTCCGTAACAAGGAGGACTTCGTGGCGTCCCAGCCCAAGCACCCCGTAGACATCGTTCCCCCCGCGCCGAAACTCGCCGCCCTTGGGCTGCAGCACGTCCTCGCGTTTTATGCCGGGGCGGTCATCGTCCCGCTGCTCATCGCCAGCTCGTTGAACCTGGATGCGGAAACGACCATCCACCTCATCAATGCCGACCTTTTAACCTGCGGTATTGCGACGATTATTCAGTCGGTGGGCATCGGCAAGCATATTGGCGTGCGCCTGCCCATCGTGCAGGGCGTGACCACGACGGCGGTATCGCCCATCATCGCGATTGGCCTCGGCGCCACCGATGGCGAGGGCGGGGTGGCTTCGCTGCCCACGATTTACGGCGCCATCATCGTCGCAGGCCTTTTTACCTTCTTCGCCGCGCCGGTCTTTGGCAAGGTGCTGCGTTTCTTCCCACCGGTGGTTACCGGTTCAGTGCTGCTGGTGATGGGTACTTCGCTGCTGGCGGTATCGGCCAATGACTTTGTCAATTATGCCGAGGGCGTGCCGGCCACGCGCGATTTGCTCTATGGCTTTGGCACGCTCGCGGTCATCATTTTGGTGCAGCGTTTTTCCTCCGGCTTCGTGGGTACGTTGGCGGTGCTCATCGGCTTGGTGCTGGGCACGGGCGTGGCGCTCGCGCTTGGCGATGCCTCCTTTAGCGAAGTCTCCTCCTCCCCTGCCCTCGGCATTACCACGCCGTTTTATTTCGGCATGCCGCAATTCGACCTCGTGGCGATTTTCTCACTGATTATCGTCATGATCATCACCATGGTGGAAACGACCGGCGATGTGTTTGCCACCGGTGAAATCGTCAAAAAGCGCATCTGCCGCGATGACGTGGTGCGCGCCATCCGCGCCGATGGTGTTTCCACCCTGGTAGGCGGCGTGATGAATTCGTTCCCCTATACCTGCTTTGCGCAAAACGTTGGCCTGGTGCGCTTGACCAACGTGAAATCGCGCTGGGTGGCCGTGGCGGCTGCGGGGTTCATGATTGTGCTGGGCCTTTTGCCGAAGGCCGGCGCGGTCGTTGCCGCGATTCCGTCGCCGGTGCTCGGCGGCGCATCGCTAGCACTTTTTGCCAACGTGGCGTGGGTGGGCCTGCAGACTATCGCAAAATCGGATCTCAGCGATGGCCGCAACTCCGTCATCGTCACCTCCGCGCTGGGCCTGGCCATGCTGGTGACCTTCAAGCCGGAGGTAGCCAGTGCCTTCCCGGAGTGGGCGCAGACCTTCGTTTCTTCTGGCATGTCCATCGGCGCGATTACCGCAATCGTGCTCAACTTGTTGTTCTTCCACACCGGCAGCGCGAGCGCGCAGGTCTCGCGCGCCGATGGCAAGGGCGTGAGCCTTAACGAGCTTAATGAGGCCTCGCGTGAGGAGTTTACCGCCGCGCTGCGCCCGCTATTCAATAATGAAACCTGGCCGCTCGAGCTGGCCTGGCAGTCCCGGCCGTTTAGCGATGTCAACGAGCTGCGCGCCGCCGTCCAGGTCGCCGTGCTGACCGCGGATGCGGACCGGCGCGATGCGCTCATCCACGACTACCCGGCCATGGACGAGCTGCTACTGGCCTCGTCTGATGAGGCAGCGAATATTTCCGCTGACCGCGGATCGCTCGGGCTGAGCGAGCTCGACGACGTGCAAACCGAACGCATTACCGAGCTGTCCGCCGCCTACCGCGAGCGCTTTGGCATGCCGTTCGTCGCGTACCTCGATACCAATGACACGGTGGAGCGTGTGATCGACGCCGGCGTGCGGCGCCTCGCTAATTCCGATGCGCAGGAATACCGCATTGCGTTAAGTGAAATCGTCGAGATCGCCAATGACCGCTTCGATATCCTGCTTGCCGATGCCAACCCCGTCCGCTCCTCCTGGGACCGCAAGTTCACCGAGGTAGATTAGGATCCACAAAAGCACCGCAGTCCTTAGAACAAGTACTGCGGTGCTTTTCTTGTGCGCCCGGTGAGACTTGAACTCACACGTCATAAGACACTAGAACCTAAATCTAGCGCGTCTGCCAATTCCGCCACGGGCGCAAGCAACGTTGAATAGTGTACACGGCGCGTCGATAAACGAGAAACCAGGGTCATTCCGTATTGCGGCGGTGGATAGGTAGGGTGGGTGAAGTGAGTATGCAAGAGGAACAGAAGAAACGGCGCGTGAAGGTGCGGTGGTGGCACATCGCCCTCGTCATATTTTTCGTGGTGCTTTTCCTCTTCCTCGCCTATTGGCAGTGGACGCGCTTCCGCTCCGGCTCGGGCACCTTTCAAAACTTGGGCTACGCCTTTCAGTGGCCTCTATTTGCGGTATTCGTGGTCTATGCTTATCGCACCACCCTGCGCTATGAAAATGAGCGCCTTGCCGCAGAAAACGAAGCCCGGGAGATGGATTCGCTGCAGGCCTCAGAAAACGCCTCAGAAAACGCCCCTGAAAATATCGGCGAAACCGCCAGCGCAGGATCTGATTCGCCCGATGGTTCTGAGGTGAGGGGCTCGGCAGCTAGCTCGGCGGAGAAAACCGCCATCGATGAGGATTTCTTGCCGCAGCGCCCGCAGCTGAATGTGGAAGAGTTTAATGCGTTGAATCAGCCTCGGCGCCGCCGCGGTTCCCCCGCAGAGGGTCGCGACGAGGGCCCAACAGATAAAAGGAGAAACTAAATCATGACAAACCAGGTACACCCAGACCGCAAGGCGCGCATCCGCGGCCCGCTGAAGTTCTTTTCCATCGCGGCCACGGTGACCGGTATCTTCCTGATCATCCTGGTCATCCGCATGTTCTTCCAGTACGTCTTGGGCGCGGAGATTCCGGAGTGGGCGACCTACATCGCCATCGTGCACGGCATCGCGTACATGGCCTACCTACTGTCCATCCTGATTTTGGGCCCGCGCGCGCTGTGGCCAGCCGGAAAGCTGATTACCACCGCGCTGGCCGGCGTGGTGCCTTTCCTCTCGTTCTGGATGGAGCACAAGCGCCGCAAGGAAATCGAGGAGCAATTCCAGCTCAACGCTTAATTAGCCGGCCAGCTCCGCGATGAACGGGGCCAGCTGGGAAAGGGCGCGGCCGCGGTGCGAGACCGCGTTCTTTTCTGCGGGCGACATTTCCGCCGCAGAACGCGACTCGCCCTCTGGCTGGAAGAGCGGGTCGTATCCAAAACCATTGGCACCGCGCGGCTCGCGCAGTAGCTGGCCTTCCCAGCGGCCCTCGGCCACGCGCTCGGTGCCCTCGGGGGTGACGAGGGCACACACGGAGACGAAGGCGGCGGCACGCCGTTCGTCCGGCACATCGATCATCTGCGCCAAGACCAGGTCATTATTGGCCTGGTCATTGCCATGTTCGCCTGACCAGCGGGCCGAGAGTACGCCTGGCATGCCGTTGAGCTCCTCGATGGCCAGCCCGGAATCATCCGCGATAGTCACCAGACCCGTGGCGGCGGCGCCGGCGCGGGCCTTGATGAGCGCGTTATCGGCAAAGGTGCGGCCATCTTCGACGGGCTCGGGGTAGGGTTCGACCTCGGAAAGCAGGCGCAGATCCACGCCCTCGATGCCCGCCTCGGACAAGATGCGATCGAGCTCGGCCAACTTCTTCGGATTACCGGAGGCGACGAGGATTACCATCCCAGCGCCGCTTTCTGCGCCGCGATGAGCTCGCTGCAGCCCTTCTGGGCCACATCTAGCATGCCGTTGAGCTGCTCGCGGCCGAAGAGGCCGTGCTCGCCGGTGCCCTGGATTTCTACGAAGTCGCCGGATTCCTGCATCACCACGTTGAGATCCACCTCGGCGCGGGAGTCTTCCTCATAGGGCAAATCCAGGCAGATTTCGCCGTCGATGATGCCCACGGAGACCGCAGCGATGGGATCGAGCAGCGGCTCGCCGGGGACAACACCTTCGGACTTGAGGTGGGCGATAGCATCGGCAAGCGCAACGTAGGCGCCCGTGATGGAGGCGGTGCGGGTGCCACCATCGGCCTGCAGCACATCACAGTCGAGCTGGATGGTGTTTTCTCCTAGCTGCTCCAAGTCCACAGCGGCGCGCAGGGAGCGGCCAACCAGGCGGGAAATCTCATGGGTGCGGCCCTTCACCTTGCCACGCATGGATTCGCGCGGCATGCGGTCGTGGGTGGCGGATGGCAGCATGGCGTACTCGGCGGTCAGCCAACCCTCGCCGGAATCGCGCTTGAAACGCGGCACTCCGAGTTCGACGGAGGCAGTGCACATCACGCGGGTATTGCCAAATTCCACCAAGACGGATCCAGCCGGGTTGGTGGTGAAATTGCGGGTAATGCGGACGCTGCGCATTTGGTCAAGCGCACGCCCATCGGCACGAGTAAATTCAGTCATGCCCTCCAGCGTAACTTAGAACTGCATGCCCGCAGTACCCAGCACGATCTCGCCGTCGAATTCCTCCCGCGCCGCCGCCACGGTGGCCTCCGCATCGCCCCAGGGCTGGATGTGGATTAACACCAGCGTACGAACGCCGGCTTCCCGCGCCGCGCGCCCCGCTTCCGCGCCCGACATATGCATGCCGGGTGCCATGCCCTCGGAGGAAGCACCCCAGGTGGCCTCGCAGAGGAAGAGATCGGCGTCCCGGGCGGCATCGACAAGTGCGGGCGTATAGGACGTATCGCCGGAATAGGTAATGATCTTGCCGGTCTTCGCGTGCTCGATGCGCAGCGCATAGGCCTCTACCGGGTGATTAACGGGGAAGGGGGTGATAAAGATGTCATCGACAAGCTGGCGCTCCCCTGCCACCCATGGGCTAAACGCCAAGGTATCGGACATATCGTCGATCCCATCCACTTCGTCCGAAGACAGGCGGCCCAAGTGCGTCGGCGTGGCAGACGGGCCGAAGCAGAAGTTGCGCGAGGCGGCCGGGGCGATGGGATGGAAGCGGCGCCACACCATGAGGGAGGGAAAATCCGCGCAGTGATCCGCGTGCAGGTGGCTAAAGGCCACGTGGGCATCGCACGGATCCTGCAGTTTAGCTAGCTGGCCCAGCGTGCCCGATCCCATATCCAGGATGATGGACGGTGCATTATCGAAGGACACGACATAGCCGGAGGCAGGATTGTCTGCGGTGGGTACGCTACCGGAGCAGCCTAGGATGGTCAGCTTCATGGAACCAATAGTTCCATGAATCCGGCCCAAATGCTGGTACCGCGCGCAAAAGGGGGAGGAATTTCGGCCGTCTTAGCCGATCTGCGGACCCAAAAAGCGCGTAGCCAGCTGGGCAAAAACCTCAGGATCGCCGGTGGATTCGAAGGAATGGACCGGTTGGTTACCCTCTGGGGCGAGCATGTCCGTTTCCGTGAGCAGGCGCATGACGTCCTTCGTGGTCTCCTCCGAGGAGGTCACCAGGGAAACGTTTTCGCCCATGGCGAGCTGGATAATTCCGGTAAGTAGCGGGTAGTGCGTACAACCCAGCACCAAGGTGTCCACACCCTGGGCCTGCAGGGGCGCGAGGTAGCCCTCGGCGACGCCGAGGATCTGGCGGCCCGCGGTAATCCCGCACTCGACAAAGGGCACGAAGTCCGGGCAGGCGGTGGCTACCGCCTCAACATTGGGGTTGAGCGCGAAAAGGTCCTGGTATGCACCGGATTTAATGGTGCCCTCAGTGCCGATGACACCGATTTTGCCATTGCGCGTGGTGGACATGGCGCGGCGCACGGCCGGGTGGATGACCTCTACGATGGGGATATCGTAGCGCTCGCGGGCATCGTGCAAGAATGCCGCGGTGGCGGTATTACAGGCGATGACTAGCATCTTGCAACCGCGTTCTACCAGCTTATCGGCGATGTCCTGGGAAAAAGCGCGCACCTGCGAGATGGGCCGCGGCCCGTAGGGGCCGTGGGCGGTATCGCCCATATATATAACGGATTCTTGCGGTAGCTGCTCCATCACCGCGCGGGCCACGGTCAGCCCGCCGACGCCCGAGTCAAAGATGCCGATGGGAGATGATGCGTTAGGCATTATTTCCTCCCTGCCTTTGCCGGATCATCGGAGGTGATGAACATGCCGGCCAGTACGCCGCCCAGGGCGCCGAAGAGGTGGCCTTGCCAGCTAATGCCCTCCGCGACGGGCAGCACGCCCCAAATCAATCCGGAATAGGAAAAACCCAGGATAATACCCAAGAGGATCTGCAGCAGGGAGCGATTGAATACGCCGCGCACCACGAGGTAGGCCAGCCAGCCATAAACCAGCCCGGACGCGCCGATATGCGAGGTTCCGGCCCCGCCCAGGAACCACGTGCCAAAGCCCGCTACCACGGTGGTGATCAAGGTGACCTCCCACCACACCCGGCGCCCAGACAAACCGATCAGGAAGCAAAACAGGGCGCCCGGCAGCGAGTTGGACATCAAGTGCTCCAGGTTGCCGTGCAGCAACGGCGCCGTGATAATGCCCCACAGGCCATCCACGTCGAGCGGGCGGATGCCGTAGTTAGAAAGCCCGCCGCCGAAGACGACGGCGTTAATCAGGTGGACCGACCACTCCACCGCCAGGAACCCCAGGGCCAGGGATAGGCCGGTGCTGACGCGGCCGCGGCCGCGGTTGGTCGTACTTGTCGGCGCCGGCTGATTACGCGAAGTTCCACCCATAGTCATAATGGGCAATATCTTAGCCGAGCAATTCGCGATACGCGCGAAGCCCCAGGCCAGGGCGTGCGGCGGTGACCGCGGTGACGATGGCTTCCTCCACCACATCGGCCGCCGCACCGCACAGCTGGACCATATCCACCTCACCCGGTTCCTGCGCCGTCGACAGGGCGAAAATGGTATCGCCATCCAGCGGTGAATGCGCGGGGCGAACGGCGCGCGCAATGCCATCGTGGGCCGTCATGGCGAGGCGTTGGACCTGGGCGGTGGTTACTGGGGCATCGGTAAGCACGGCGCCAATCGTCGTATTCAGCTTCGCCGCAGGGTGCGGCAGGTCGCGGTAGGTGTCCGCGTTAACCGGCGTGCGGCCCGGCGCGCCGTAGAGGCGGCCTGTGTGCGGGTCGATGACCTCGCCCACGGGATTGGCCACCATTGCGGCGCTGACCTCGTAGTTTCCCACTTTGCGGGTGGCCAGGCCGAAGCCGCCGCGCAGCTTGCCCGCCGTGGCGCCGACGCCCGCGCCGACCGTGCCAACCGTCTCGTCGTGGCCGGCCATGGCCGCCCGCAGCGCCGCCGCGCCGTCTTCCGGTCCGGGCCGAGAGGGGCCCGCCAGCAGATCGAAAATCACCGCCGCAGGCACGATGGGCACGCGCGGGCCGGGCTTATCCTCGCCAAAGACGGGGAAACCCACCCCGTGCGCTTCCAATTCGCGCATGACGCCATCCGCAGCGGCCAGGCCAAAGGCGGACCCTCCCGCAAGCACGATGGCGTGGACGCGTTCCACGGTATTGTGCGGCTGCAACAGATCGGTCTCGCGCGTGCCTGGCCCGCCGCCACGCACATCCACGCTGGCTAGCGCACCCTTCGGCCCGCAGTACAGCACAGTGGCGCCGGTATCTTCGCCGGAAAAATGGCCGATGCTAATTCCGTCGATCATTAATCCATCAACACTTCCAGCAAGGAATCCTGGCAATAGGCCAGCCATTCCACCAAGGTATCGCGGTCCGTCATGAGGTTTTCGTCGGTCGCGTCCCCGGCCGCGACGTATAAGCGTAGGTCATTGAGCCCCGCCACGAAGGCCTGGGCTTCCTGCTCCGAAATGGAGACCTCTACCCCGCCAGTGGGGCCGAGCGCATTGCCGATGACCTGCAGGTTCTGCAGCTTGGCCCGCGCGATGTCATTTTCGTGCAGCGAGCGCAAAAGGGAGGCATCGCCGTCGTATTCCTCATCGCCAGGCTTTTGGAAGTCTGGGAATAACCGCGCCAGGGAGGGATCCTCTGGGGCTTCGGTATGGCCGGTGGGCATGTCCAGCATTTCCGCCAGCTCGTCCTTGGGCGCAGACTGGGCGCGGCCGATGATCGCTTCAGAGACAGTGGCGGTGAGGTTGCCAATGACCTCGCGCTCCATGGGCTCGAATACCGCCGTGATTTTGGGCCCGCGCATGAGCGATTTCTTCTTTTTCCACGGTTTCATCTATCTACCCTGCCTGTTGCATCGTCGCCCACAGACCCGCGATCTGGAGCTTTTTTACATCCGCCTCGACCTTGTCCTTCTCGCCGCTGGACACGGCGGCTTTGCCTTCCGTATGGACCTGCATCATCAGCTCGTTGGCCCGCTTTTTGTCGTAGCCCAAAACGGTTTGGAATACGTAGGACACGTAGCTCATCAGGTTGACGGGATCGTCCCAAACGATGCACATCCACGGCAGGTTCTCGCTCGCGGCCACATCAACTTCGATTCCTTCATCCAAGTCGGGCGTGGCCATGGGAGAGCTCATACGGACTTCGGGGTGTTGCGGCTTCATGCCTTATAGCCTAATCATTTTTCGCTGGCATTTTGGGCATAGGTCGCCCCGCAGCTCACCAAGGTGGTGGCTAGGTATGCTGAAAGCTTCTTAAGCTGTGAGTAGTATCAGGCTCATGAATGACATAGCACGCCCTATCGATCGCTCCACCGCCTTGCTCACGGATAAATACGAGCTCACCATGCTGCAAGCCGCGCTTCGCGATGGCACCGCCCACCGCAACGTGACCTGCGAGGTCTTTTCCCGCCGCCTGCCCAATGAGCGTCGCTACGGCGTCGTCGCCGGCACAGACCGCGTGCTGCGCGCCGTGGAAGATTTCCGCTTCTCCCCTGAGCAGCTAGAACAGATGGATTTCCTGGATGAAGATACCCGTCAGTACCTGCGCGACTGGCGCTTTTCCGGGCAGATCGATGGCTACCGCGAGGGCGAGCTGTACTTTCCCAACTCACCCATTTTGACGGTGCGCGGCACCTTTGGTGAGTGCGTGGTGCTAGAAACCATCGTGCTGTCCATCTTGAATGCCGATTCCGCCGTCGCCTCTGCCGCATCCCGCATGGTCACTGCCGCCGACGGCCGTCCCATTTTGGAGATGGGCAGCCGCCGCACCCACGAGTACGCCGCTGTGACCGCCGCTCGCGCCGCCTACCTCGCCGGTTTTACCGCCACCTCCAATTTGGAGGCAGGCTTCCGCTACGGCATCCCGGTATCTGGCACCGCCGCCCACGCCTGGACCTTGGCGCACACGAACCCGGATGGCACGAGCAATGAGGAGGCGGCCTTCCGCGCGCAAATCGATACCCTGGGCATCGATACCACCCTGCTGGTGGATACGTATGACATCACCAAGGGCGTCGAAACCGCGGTCAAGGTCGGCGGACCAGAGCTTGGCGGGGTGCGCATCGATTCCGGTGACCTAGGCGCGGTGACCCGCCGCGTGCGCAAGCAGCTCGATGAGCTGGGCAATCACAATACCAATATCGTGGTTTCCTCCGATTTGGATGAGTTCGCCATCGCGGGCCTGCGCGGTGATCCCGTTGATGTCTACGGCGTAGGTACCTCCGTGGTCACCGGCTCAGGTGCCCCAACCGCGGGCATGGTCTACAAGGTCGTTGAGGTTGACGGCGTGCCGGTGGCCAAGCGCTCGTCGTCCAAGCAATCGGTGGGCGGGGCAAAGCGCGCGCTGCGCACCTACCGGTCTTCCGGCGTGGCGGTCGAGGAAGTCGTCTACCCCTTTGCCGCAGACGCGCCGGATACAGGCCAGCTCACCACCCGCGAATTGACCATTCCCTTGATGCGCGATGGGCACATCGTGGAGGACCTGCCGGATTTGGAGGCCTCTCGCACCTACTTGGACGAGGCCCGCAAGACCCTGCCGTGGGAGGGACTGGCGCTTTCGCGCGATGACGCCGCCGTGCCCACGCGAATGGTGGGCTTTAAGGACTAGGTCGCTAGACTGTGTGGGGTGAGTGACCCCGCAGATGAGCCCCTAAACCACGACACGGAAACGCTGCTAAGCGCGGCGGTGGACGCGCTCGGCGGCTCCCGCCGCGAGGGCCAGGTTCGCATGGCCAACGCAGTTTCTAAGGCCTTAGAAAAGGAGCGCCACCTCGCCGTCCAGGCGGGCACGGGTACGGGTAAATCCCTGGCCTACCTGGTTCCGGCCATCCGGCATGCGATGAACTCGGGTTCCACCGTCGTCGTCTCCACGGCCACGCTGGCGCTGCAGCGCCAGTTGGTGGAGCGCGACCTCCCGCGGCTAACGGAGGCGCTAGCCGATGTCATGGAGCGCACCCCCACCTTCGCCATCATGAAGGGCCGCAATAATTACGTATGCCTGAATAAGATCGCGGCCACCCCGGATGACCCGGAGGCTCTTATCGATGAATCCGATATCTCCTACCGCGGCAAGGCCGTGCGCCGCATCCACGACTGGGCGCAGGAGACAGAGACCGGCGACAGGGACGATTTAGAGCCCGGCGTGCCGGATCTGGTGTGGCGGGCGGTATCGGTGACCTCAAATGAATGCTTAGGCGCTGGGCGCTGTCCGCACGGTGCGGATTGCTTCGCCGAAGAGGCCCGCCGGGCGGCTGCCGATGTCGATATCATCGTCACCAACCACGCCATGCTCGCCATCGATGCCATCTCTGAGGCCAATATCCTGCCCGAACACGACGTGGCGATCATCGATGAGGCACACGAGCTCGATGGGCGCATTACCTCCGTTTCCACCGCGGAGATTACCTCCCGCGCCATTAAAATGGCGGCGAACCGCGCAAAGTCACTGGGCAATGCCGGAAACCTAGCGGAGTTGGCCGATGAATTCGATGATCTGCTGCGCGTCCAGGAGTCCGGCCGGTGGACGGATTTGGATGAGACCTCCCAGGCGCACTTGCGCGCGCTTGCCGATGAGTTCTTGCGCGTTAAATCCCTCATCTCCCGCGCCCCAGAAGGCGAGGCCAACGATGACCCCGAAAAGAACGCCGAGCGCCAAAATTTAAGTAATCACCTCACGGACTTGGCCGAGGCGATCCGGCGGATCCTGGAAGTCTTCGCCACCGACGACCCCGCCGCGCAAGACGATGTGGTGTGGCTGGAAGGCACCGATACCCTCGCCGTCGCGCCGCTGTCTATCGCGCACATGCTGCGCGAGAACCTATTTGGGGAGCAAACGGTGGTGCTTACCTCGGCCACGCTGGCGCTGGGCGGGCGTTTCGACGCCATGGCGGCACAATGGGGCCTGCCGTCCGGTACGTATGACACGCTCGATGCAGGAACGCCCTTTGACCCGGCGAAATCCGGCATCCTGTATACCGCGAAACACCTCCCCGCACCGGGGCGGGATGGCCTGTCCTCCGAAACCTTGGAAGAAATATACGAGCTCATCATGGCCGCCGGCGGGCGCACGCTGGGGTTATTCTCCTCGCGCCGAGCGGCGGAAGAGGCCGCGGAGGCCCTGGCGCCGCGTTTGCCGTTTGACCTGTATGTGCAAGGCGAAGATGCCATCGGCACGCTGGTAGATAAGTTCTCCACGAAGGAGAACTCCTGTCTCTTTGGCACCTTGACGCTTTGGCAAGGCGTGGATGTGCCGGGGCCATCGTGCTCGCTAGTCCTCATTGACCGCATCCCCTTTCCGCGGCCCGATAACCCACTGCTGCAGGCCCGCTCCCAGGCAGCCGACGCCGCCGGGCGCTCCGGGTTCATGGAGGTCTCCGCCAATCACGCGGCGCTCCTCATGGCGCAGGGATCCGGGCGGCTATTGCGCCACGTAACGGACCGCGGGGTCGTCGCCGTGCTGGATAACCGACTGGAATACAAGCGCTACGGCGCATTCCTCAAGGCCTCGATGCCGCGGTTCTGGCAAACCACGAACCCGGAAACGGTACGCGGTGCCCTTAAGCGATTGGTCGCCGCAGCGCACACACGGTAGCCGAATCCGGGGCGATCTCAGTAAACCCGGCATCGATGATGACTACCGCGTCCTCCTGCGCGCAGGCGGTGCGAAATGTCTCTGCGTCCACCTCGCGGACAGAGAGCGGAAAACCTTCTGCCGCCCAAGCCGCAGCCTCCTCTTGGCTCATGGCGGCGGCGAGCATCATCGAGCCGTGGCCCACTTGGGCGGCTGCCTTGCCCGCGGTCATGGCGAGGCTGCGGTCGACGTAGATAATGGGGGCATCGGCAAGCGGAGGCCCTGACTCGTCCATCGCGAGGTCGGTGTGGCCGATCTGCAGCTTGCTAATGAGCGGGTCCACCTCCCCCACCGCTGAAGGTGCAAAGGCACGCGCGCGGTCATCCACGGTGACACCAGGCAGCAGCTGCACATCGCGCCACGCCTTATTGCGCGCCCGGCGGGCAATCTTGCGGATGCGGTGGCCGTACCACTGCGCGAGCGCCGCGGCGAAGGCACCGTCCTCGCCGGCGCGGTCATCTAGACAGGCGGCCACCACGGCGCGGGCGGCCGCGGTAAGCACCTCGCTGCGCGCCGGGGGATCCTGCTTGGGGAGGTGGAGGGCTATCTGCATCGCCTGCACGGTCGACGGATCCGCGGGGTCCTCGTGGGAATCCCGAGCGGTACAGGCGGCAACGAGGCGTTGGTGCGCTATCTCGAACTTAGACATTGGCAATTCCCAACATCGGTAGGACGGCGTCGAGGCGGCGCGGTGTGATGCAGGCATCGGCGGCCTCGCGCAGCGCCGGCTTCGCATCAAAAGCGACGCCCAGCCCGGCGGCGGTGACCATGGCGATGTCATTGGCGCCATCGCCCACCGCAACGGTGGACTCCATCCCGATTCCGGAATCCGCGGCGAATTCGCGCAGAAAGTCTTCCTTGGCCTGGCGGTCGACCACCTTCCCAATGACCTTACCGGTCAGCTTGCCATCGCGGATTTCCAGAGTATTGGCCCGCACGTAGTCGAGCTGGAGGTCTGTGGCCAAGCCCTCGAGCACCTGAATAAAGCCACCCGAGACCACGGCGGTGCGGTGGCCCAGACGGTGGAGGGTTCCGATCGCTTCCTTAGCGCCGGGTGTCAGCTCGATATCGCGGGCGACCTCATCGATAATCGAGGCATCCAGGCCCTCCAGCACCGCGACGCGCTCGCGCAGGGACTCCTCAAAGTCCAATTCGCCGCGCATGGCGCGCTCGGTTACGGCGGCCACTTCTGCTTCCTTGCCTGCGTGGGCGGCGAGCATCTCGATGACCTCACCTTCAATCAGGGTCGAATCGCAGTCGAAGCACACCAAACGCTTGCCGCGATGGCCTAGGCCCTCGAGGGAGATATCGATACCGCGTTCAGCGGCAATCTCCCGCAGAGCCCGCCGCGCCGCGGCGGCATCTTCTAGTGCCACGGTAAGTTCCACGGCGAAAAGGGAATCCAGCGCTATCCGGCGCATGCGGACCGTCTCCCCATTCACGGCGCTCTGCACCGCGCTAATATCCCCCGCGTTTATCTCCTCACCAATAATGGCAACAGCATAGCTTTGTGCAATAGACACCTCATGCTCGAACGGCGCCATGGCCTCGCGCACGCGATCCCCTAGTGCTGCGGTATCGGTGCTGGACAGATCGCACTGCGCGGTGAGGGCGAGGTGGTTGGAGGCGGTGGCGAGGTGGACATCGGCAAGCGGGACGGGAAAATCAGCCAACGCAGTAAAGAAAGCGGCGGCCGCTCCGGGAGCGTCTGGTCCGAGACTAGTAATGGTCGTGGTGTCAGCTTGAGTATTCACAACGACCATTATCCCACACGCGCCAAAGCCGCCCTCCCTACCTCTAAGAGGCTGGGGAAGGCGGCTGTAGTCAGGAGTTAAAGTGCGGCCTTAGTGCTTGCCCACGTGAGCTTCCTCGCGCATGCGCTCAACCATGTGCGGGTAGTGCAGCTCGAATGCCGGACGCTCGGAACGGATGCGTGGCAAGGAGGTGAAGTTGTGGCCCGGAGGCGGGCAGGAGGTTGCCCACTCCAGAGAGTTGCCGTAGCCCCATGGGTCATCCACGGTAACGACCTCACCGTAGCGCCAGGACTTGAAGACGTTCCAGACCAGCGGGATAACGGAAGCGCCGAGGACGAAGGAGAAGATGGTGGAAATCTGGTTGAAGACCGTGAAGCCATCGGACTCCAGGTAGTCGGCGTAGCGACGCGGCATACCCATGTTGCCGACCCAGTGCTGAATCAGGAAGGTGCCGTGGAAGCCGATGAAGGTCAGCCAGAAGTGAATCTTGCCCAAGCGCTCGTCCAGCATGCGGCCGGTCATCTTCGGGAACCAGAAGTACAGGCCACCGAAGGCGGAGAACACAACCGTACCGAACAGGGTGTAGTGGAAGTGCGCAATCAGGAAGTAGGACTCAGCCAAGTGGAAGTCCAGCGCCGGAGAAGCGAGCATAACACCGGTCATACCACCGAAAAGGAAGGTAGCCATGAAGCCCATGACCCAAATCATCGGGGTATCCCAGGTGATGTGGCCCTTCCACATGGTGCCGACCCAGTTGAAGAACTTCACACCGGTAGGCACCGCAATAAGGAACGTCATGAACGAGAAGAACGGCAGCAGGATGGCGCCGGTGACGAACAGGTGGTGTGCCCACACGGCCATGGACAGCGAGCCGATGGCCAGAATGGCGAAGACCAAGCCGATGTAGCCGAAGACCGGCTTGCGGGAGAAGACCGGAACGATTTCGGAGACAACGCCGAAGAACGGCAGTGCGAGGACGTAGACCTCAGGGTGGCCGAAGAACCAAAACAGGTGCTGCCACAGGATGGCACCGCCGTTAGCTGAATCGTAGATGTGGCCGCCCAGCTTGCGGTCATACAGCACGCCCAAGGCGGCTGCGGTCAGCAGCGGGAAGATCATCAGCACGATGGCGGAGGCGGTGAAGATGCCCCAGCAGAAGACCGGCATGCGGAACATGGTCATGCCCGGTGCGCGCAGGGTCAAGATGGTGGTGATCATGTTGATGGCGGAGGCAATGGTACCGACACCGGTAGCGCCCACACCGACGATCCACATATCGGCGCCGATGCCGGGGGTGTGTACGCCATCGGCAAGCGGCATGTACATGGTCCAGCCGAAGTCAGCCGCACCACCAGGAGTGATAAAGCCCAGCAGCATGACGACACCGCCGAGCAGGGTTACCCAGAAACCAAAGGAGTTCAGACGTGGGAAGGCCACGTCCGGCGCGCCGATCTGCAGAGGCAGGATGTAGTTACCAAAGCCCCAAACAACTGGCGTAGCGAACAGCAGCAGCATCACGGTGCCGTGCATAGTGAACAGCTGGTTGAACTGCTCATTGGACAGGAACTGCAGACCCGGGGTGAAAAGCTCCGCACGGATCAGCAATGCCATAAAGCCACCAAGGAAGAAGAAGCTGAAGGCCATGATCAAGTACATGATGCCGAGCTGCTTGTGGTCGGTGGTGGTTAAAAATACCCAAGCCTTTGAACCGGTCTTTTCCCTACCGGTTGGCTCTGGACGTGTGGGAGCGACGTAATCGTCGACCCGTGGCGCCACAGCGGTCATAGAATCCTCCTGAATAACAAAGTGTCAGCGGACTGGGTCCACCTACACCTAGGTTTACTTCGATTATATTAGGACATTTTCCCCCGTTCTTGCCAGCTTCTCTTAATGGTCCTCCAGCTTGGGGGTATTCCCTCAATAACCACAACCGTCACATACCCCCTGCACGTGGGGCGGGCACGATTTAAGGTTTAAATTCTTTAGGGCAGGCAGGGGTGTCATATGTCACAACGCCTGCGAGATGTGCAGGTCAAAAACCGAAAAACGCACCCCCGCTCGTTATCAACCTTTCGGTTGAGTCCGAAGCGAAGGTGCGCGGGGACTAAGAACGGCTAGAAGTCCCAGTCATCGTCCGTGGTGTCCTCGGCCTTGCCAATGACATAGGACGAACCCGAGCCCGAGAAGAAGTCGTGGTTCTCGTCGGCGTTGGGAGAAAGAGAGGACAGGATAGCCGGCGAGACGCGGGTCTCATCGGCTGGGAAGAGGCCCTCAAAGCCCAAGTTATTCAGGGCCTTATTGGCGTTATAGCGCAAGAAGCGCTTGACGTCTTCGGTCCAGCCCAGCTCGTCGTAGAGGTCCTCGGTGTAGTCGATCTCGTTGTCATAGAGCTCAAAGGCCAGATCAAAGGTGTAGTCCTTCAATTCTTCCTGGCGCTTTTCATCCAGCTTCTTGTATTCCTGCTGGAACTTATAGCCAATGTAATACCCGTGCACGGCCTCATCGCGGATGATCAGGCGGATGATATCGGCAGTATTGGTCAGCTTCGCCCGGGAAGAGAAGTACATCGGCAGATAGAAGCCGGAGTAGAACAAGAAGGACTCCAGCAGCGTAGAGGCCACCTTCTTCTTCAACGGATCATCACCGTTGTAGTAGGCCAAGATGATCTTCGCCTTCTTCTGCAGGTTCTCGTTTTCCTCGGACCAGCGGAAGGCATCATTGATCATCGGGGTGGAAGCCAAGGTCATAAAGATATTGGAATAGGACTTGGCGTGCACCGACTCCATGAAGGCGATATTGGTATACACCGCCTCCTCGTGCAGGGTCTGCGAATCCGGAAGCAGGGAGATCGCACCGACCGTGCCCTGGATGGTATCCAGCAACGTCAGGCCAGTAAAGACCCGCATGGTGGTTTCTTTTTCCTTTTCCGTCAGCGTCTTCCAGCTGGGGAGATCATTAGAGACTGGGACCTTTTCCGGGAGCCAGAAGTTACCGGTCAACCGCTCCCATACCTCGAGGTCTTTGTCATCGGGGATGGTATTCCAGTTGATAGCTTTTACCGGGCTGTCATGACTAGCAACGTAGTCATCGTAT
Source organism: Corynebacterium sp. KPL4015 (assembly GCF_040225725.1). Taxonomy (NCBI): domain Bacteria; kingdom Bacillati; phylum Actinomycetota; class Actinomycetes; order Mycobacteriales; family Corynebacteriaceae; genus Corynebacterium; species Corynebacterium sp. KPL4015. The sequence goes on from NZ_JBEHGF010000019.1 coordinate 28,513, forward strand.
TCGTGCGACACGCGATGTCACTCCAATGCTTCACTGTGTAGAATTTCGAGTCCCAGCATACCCAATGCCAACCCGCATCATCCCGCCGCACCGCACCTATAATAAAAGCGCAGTACACAGCCAGGAAAGGACGCCCGCGCCATGGCAGAAACCACTCCCCTTTTAGGCCCTGTAGTAGACCAGCTGGGCACGGATATCGTCAGCGGGGAAATGGCGGAGGGCACGCGGTTTCGCCTTGGGGACATCGAAAAGCGCTTTGGCATCTCCCGCACCGTAGCGCGCGAGGCCATGCGTACCCTCGAGCATCTGGGGATGGTTTCCTCCGGGCGCCGAGTGGGGCTCAAGGTGCTGCCGCGCAGCAGTTGGGCGGTCTATGATCCCGCCGTTATTTCGTGGCGGCTGGCGCACGATAAGACGCGCGCGGAACAGGTGGCGCGACTCAACGAGCTGCGCCTTGGTATCGAGCCGGTGGCGGCGCAGCTTGCCGCGCGCAATGCCAGCCCACAGCAGCGCCGCGAATTGCTGCGACTGGCGGGCCGGCTCAGCGAGCTCGAGACCACCCCTTCCCCCCGGGTAGGCGAAGAACTCGAAACCGACCTGCAATTTCATACCCTTATCTTGGAGGCCTCCGGCAATGAGATGATCGCGGCGCTGGCACCGGCGTTGCTGACTATCTTGAAGGGCAAATCCGTTTTTGGCTCCCGCAAACGGGATCCAATTCGCGGCACCACTCAGCTACATATGGATTTAGCGCGGGAGATTGACGCCGGCGAGGCCGAAGCCGCCGAGCGCACCTCCCGCGCTATCCTGGACCGCGCCCGCGCTTAGAGCATGCAGGAAACGCAGCCCTCGATCTCGGTGCCTTCCAGCGCCATCTGGCGCACGCGGATGTAGTACAAGGTCTTAATGCCCTTGCGCCAAGCGTAAATCTGCGCCTTATTCACATCGCGGGTGGTAGCGGTGTCCTTGAAGAACAGCGTCAGCGATAGCCCCTGGTCCACGTACTTGGTGGCCTCAGCATAGGTATCAACGATCTTCTCGTAACCAATTTCGTACGAGTCCTTGAAGTACTCCAAGTTGTCGTTATCCATATGCGCAGCCGGGTAGTATACGCGGCCGATCTTGCCTTCCTTGCGGATTTCAATCTTGGAGGCAATCGGGTGAATGGACGAGGTGGAATTGTTGATATAGGAAATCGAGCCCGTCGGCGGCACCGCCTGCAGGTTGCGGTTGTAGAGGCCGTGCTTGGCAACGTCCTCCTTCAACTCCGCCCAGTCCTCTGCGGTGGGAGTGTAGATGGAGGAGGCATCGAAAAGAGCCTTGACCTTCTCCGTGCGCGGCTGGAACTCCGCCGGATCGTAGGAGTCAAAGAACTCGCCACTGGCGTAATCGGATTCGGGGAACTCGGTAAAGGTCGTGCCGCGCTCGCGGGCAATCTTATTGGAGGCGCGCAGGGCTGCGTACATGATGGCGGCGAAGTAGGCGTTGGTGAAGTCCAACCCCTCCTCGGATCCGTACTCGATGTTCTCGCGACCCAAGTAACCGTGCAGGTTCATCTGGCCCAAGCCGATGGCGTGTGAGTCATCGTTGCCCTTGCGCACGGATGGAACGGAATCGATAGAGGTCTTATCCGCCACCGAGGTCAGCCCCCGAATCGCGGTCTCCACCGTTTGGGAGAAGTCCGGCGAGTCCATGGTCATGGCGATATTCAGCGAACCCAGGTTGCAGGAAATATCGTTGCCCACCTGGTCATAAGAAAGATCCGCGTTGAGCTCGGAAGCGGAGTTGACCTGCAATATCTCCGAGCACAGGTTGGACATATTGATGCGGGAGGTCTTGACCGGGTTGGCGCGGTTTACCGTATCTTCATACATGATGTACGGGTAGCCGGACTCGAACTGCAGCTCCGCCACGGTTTGGAAGAAGTGGCGCGCGTTGATCTTCTTCTTCCGGATGCGCGGATCCTCCACCATTTCTTCGTAATGCTCGGTAACGGAGATATCGCCGAAGGCCTTGCCGTAGACGCGCTCGACGTCGTACGGCGAGAACAGGTACATGTCGTCGTTGTTCTTGGCCAGCTCGAAGGTGATATCCGGGATCACCACGCCCAAGGACAGGGTCTTAATGCGGATCTTTTCATCCGCGTTCTCGCGCTTGGTGTCGAGGAAGTTCATGATGTCCGGGTGGTGGGCGTTGAGGTACACCGCGCCCGCACCCTGGCGCGCACCGAGCTGGTTAGCGTAGGAGAATGCATCCTCCAGCATCTTCATCACAGGGATGACGCCAGAAGACTGGTTCTCAATGTGCTTAATCGGCGCGCCGGATTCGCGGATATTGGACAGCAGCAGGGCCACGCCGCCGCCGCGCTTGGACAGTTGCAGCGCGGAGTTGATGGAACGACCGATGGATTCCATATTGTCTTCGATGCGGAGCAGGAAGCAGGAAACCAATTCGCCGCGCTGCTGCTTGCCGGCATTCAGGAAGGTTGGCGTAGCCGGCTGGAAGCGGCCGGTCATGATCTCATCGACGAGGCGCTCTGCCAGCTCACCATCGCCATCACCAAGGAAAAGCGCCGTCATGGAGACGCGGTCCTCAAAGCGCTCCAGGTACCGGCGGCCGTCGAAGGTCTTCAGCGTATAGCTGGTGTAGTACTTATAGGCGCCAAGGAAGGACTTGAAGCGGAACTTATAAGAGTAGGCGCGCTTGAATAGGGACTTGATGAACTCGAAGTCATAAGCCTCAATGACCGCTGGGTCATAGTACTTATTGCGCACCAGGTAATCGATCTTCTCTTCCAAGTCGTGGAAGTAGACCGTGTTCTGATTAACGTGCTGCAAGAAGAACTGATTGGCGGCCTCGCGGTCCTTATCAAATTGAATCTTGCCGTCTCCGTCGTAGAGATTCAGCATTGCGTTGAGCGCGTGGTAATCCAGCTGCTCTTCCTGCGATACTGGCTCTGCTACGGTCTTTCCCAATTGCGTACTCACAGCTGACGCGACCTTTCTTAAAATCAGGATTCTATTAGGTGTGTCGCACCGCGGCTAGGCTGCCCCATCCAGTCCCAACTGGGAAGCATTAGCCAGCAGGCCTTCGCGACAAATTTTTATATCTTCATCGTTTCCGAGCAATTCGAAACGATATACATAGGGCACCTTACATTTGGCGCTGATGACGTCACCAGCCTTGCCAAAATCGGCGCCGAAGTTGCTATTTCCTCCGGCGATAACCGCCCGAATAAAACTGCGGTTGTGCTCATTATTAAGGAATCTAATTACCTGCACCGGTACGGGCCGGGAGTTTTGGTGGCTAATGGAAGCTCCTCCGCCGTAGGTGGGACACACCAAGACGAAAGGCTCGTTGACCACTAGCGGCTCATCGGTGCGGCGCAGGGGGATTCGCGCGCTAGGGAAACCTAGCTTCTGCACGAACCGGTGCGTATTTTCCGTAGTAGAGGAAAAATACACGACCAACATGACGGCACCTCCCTCCTCGGCTACTTACGCAGAGGCGGCTAGCTCGGCAAGGTTCTTGATGCGGTCGGGGCGGAAGCCGGACCAGTGCCCGCCGTTGGCTTCTACGACGGGTGCTTGGACGTAGCCCAGAGCCATAATGTAGTCACGGGCCTCATCGTCCACGGTGACATCTACCACGTTGTAATCCAGACCCGCGCGGTCAAGGGCCTTCTTGGTGGCATTGCACTGAACGCAAGCAGGCTTGGTGTAGACGGTGATAGACATAATAACTCCCTAAAATCCTTTTGCGAGATAGCTTTTGCTCGTAGAAAGCGGAGGTTCTGACCCCTTTTCAGGCCACTTCCTGCACCGCTCTGAGCGACACCAACGACACTATACTTTGAGGGAATTGACCGCAACTAACACAACATATAGTAGTTACACCCATGATATTCCCAGGAGGGCCAGGGGCGAGACCCCACATGTTGACCGCCCCGGCACCCAACCGTGAAACTACACGCCTGACATTCCTGCGGGTTTACCTTCTATTCACCTAAACATGTGGCAAAGTTCACATTCTGGCGTCGAAGCGTAGAAATAAAAAATCCGCCCCGCTCCAAATTCTCGGAGGAGGCGGACTTTCTTAAGTTTCAATTAGCCCTGACGGGCCTTGAAACGGGGATCCTTCTTGTTGATCACGAAGACCTTACCGTGGCGGCGAATAACCTGGGCGCCCGGCTTCTTCTTCAGCGACCGAAGGGACTTACGGACCTTCATCGGGCGCTCCTTTCGTTATGCGCAATCTACATGCGGTTGAGTAAATAAAGCACGGACTGGGAATCCCCAGCCATGACACGAGGAATAATTTTACCTCACGCGGCCATTAAGACCAAAACACTAGGACTTAATGGGGTGCGGATTCCCGCGAGTAGCGGGATTTCATCTCCTCGCCTACCTCATCCAGGCTACGTCCCATGGTCTCTGGTACCAAAATGCGGGTGTAGCCGATGGCGATGAGCCCCAGCACGCCAAAGACTCCAAAGGCCACCGGGCCGGTGAGCCACTCCACCAGCGGCAGGAAGTACTGGGCCACGGCCCAGTTGGTGGCCCACAGCGAGAGCCCGGCGATGCCCATGCCCAAGCCGCGTACCTGCAGGGGCACGAGCTCCGAGATGAGCAGCCAGGTCGTCGGCGAGACCGCTGCTTGCTGGAAGGCAATGAACGAGGCCATGAATACCAGTGAGACCATCGCCATCGTGGTGGAATCGGCTGCGTGCGAGTACGCCACGGACAAGATGAATAGCGAAATCACGTTGCCGGTCAGGCCGATAAGCAGCAGGCGCTTGCGGCCAATACGGTCGACCACCTTGAGGCCCACCCAGCAGGCGATGACGGAGACCACACCAATGACAATCGAGGTATAGACCGAGTTGGTGGTGGAAATTCCTACCTGGCTCATCATGGTGGGCGCGAAGTAGACGATGGCATTAACGCCAGTAATCTGCTGGGTCAGGCCCATCAGCATGGCGAGCAATACCGTCACTTGCATCCAGCGATTGGCCTTCAGCGCCTTCCACTCGGAGCCGCTGGAACGACGCGCCGTCTCCTGGGAGGTAAGCTCCGCCAGATCCATCCCGGCGCGGCTTGCGACCTCGCGGGCCCGCGACATCTTATTGTGCGTGGCCAACCAGACTGGGGTTTCTGGCAAGAAGATCATCCCCACAGCCAGGGCCGCACCCGGTACGGCCGCAAGTCCCAGCATCCATTCCCAGCTTTCAGTGGGCGCGAGGGCCGAGTTCACCAGGTAGGCCAGCAACTGGCCTACCACGATCAACAGGGTATTCAGGGAGACCATGCGTCCGCGGATCTTGGCTGGCACCATCTCCGAGATATACATGGGCGAAACAATGGATACCGCACCGACGGCAAAGCCCAGGAAGGTACGGGCCGTGGCTAGCATGGTCACCGAGCCCGCCAGTGCACACCAGATGGAGCCCAAAACAAAGATGATGCCGCCGGCAATCAGCGTAAAGCGGCGGCCAAACCGGTCCGCAATGCGGCCTGCGGTCAAAGCACCTACCGCGGCACCTACCAGCAGCATGGAGGTCACCCACCCCTCTTGGTGGGCTGTCATATTAAATTCCGGGGTGATATACAGCAAAGCACCGGACATCACGCCGGTGTCGTATCCAAATAATAAACCGCCAAGGGCGGCAATTGCTGCAACTACCTTGACATAACTTTCTTTATTCACAGCACGCAATTGTGTCAGGAGACTACGATGAACGTCATGTCACCCGATGCCGAAAACTTGCAACAATCCATCATAAAACAGCTGGATGTACGCCCCTTTATCGATCCAGAAGAGGAAGTTGCCCGCCGCGTAGATTTCCTCGTGGAATACTTGGAACTGACCCGTGCCAAAGGCTACGTGCTAGGCATTTCCGGCGGCCAGGATTCCACCTTGGCGGGAAAGCTCGCCCAGATGGCAGTAGAGCGGGTAGAAGGCGCCGATTTTTGGGCCGTACGCCTGCCCCACGGCACGCAGGCCGATGAGGACGATGCCCAGATCGCCCTTGATTTCATCCACCCCGATCACCGGGTCACCGTTGATATTCAGCCGGCCACCGCGGCGCTGAGCCAAGAAGTGGCGCGCGCGGTGAACCAAGATTCCTTGAATGATTTCAATCGCGGCAATGCCAAGGCGCGCCTGCGCATGACCGCGCAATATGCCATCGCCGGCGAGGTGGGCGCGCTGGTTGTAGGTACGGATCACGCAGCCGAAAACGTCACCGCGTTCTATACCAAGTGGGGCGATGGCGCAGCGGATCTCCTCCCTTTGGCCGGGCTAAATAAGCGCCAAGGCGCGGCATTGCTCAAGCACTTAGGTGCGCCAGAGTCCACGTGGTCCAAGGTCCCTACCGCGGATTTGGAAGACGATAAACCGCAGCTTCCCGATGAAGAGGCGCTCGGCGTCACCTACGCCCACATCGATGACTACTTAGAGGGCAAGGCGGTTCCCGATGCCTCCCGCGAACGCATCGAAACCTTGTGGCACCGAGGTGGCCATAAGCGCCAGATGCCACAGGGTCCAACCAGCTAAGCCAGCGCCTCTAGCGTGGCGAGCGCCGCGCGCTCTAGCGGCCGGTTATACGCCGAGCCGTGGGTGAGCGCGTGTACTGCCAGTGGGTGCAGTTGGTGCATGGGAATCCAGGTCTCAATATCCTGCGGCGCCCCATAGCCGCGGAAGATTTCCTCTATATAGGGCGCGCCGAATAGCGCCAACATGCCCAAATCCGTGTGGGGATGTCCGCCGTGAGCGGCGGGGTCGATCATGATGCCACCCTGGGCATCGAAAAGCAGGTTGCCCGCCCACAGGTCACCGTGGATGCGTGCGGGGGCCACATCCCAGCTGCGGGCGGCGATCGCATCGCAAGCGCGCTTAACCAAGTCCCTTTGCGCGGTACTTATTCCGGCCGGCTCCGCAAAGGGCAGCACGCGCTGCTGGGCATAGAATTCACCCCAGTTATCGGTGGGCGTGCACTCCTGCTCGATGGTGCCGATGAAGTTTTTGCCTTCCCACCCCTCCGGCGCACTGCCAAAGGCCGGCGCCCCAGCGCGGTGCACGCGCGCGAGCTCTGCACCAAATTTTCGCGCGGCCTCTGAAGTGGGCACTACCTCGTTGATGCGTTCTGTAACGATTTCCTTGTCGTCGGCGCTAATTACTGTGGCTACCGCATCCGTGGCTTCACCCAACCACCGGAGGCCGGCAGCCTCAGCACCAGCTTGGTCTTTATCGCTTACTTGCTTCGCAAAGGTCTGCATATTGACCAGCATAACCGCTTCAGTAGCACACCAGGTTAGGACGGAAAAGTGATTACATATCCCACACCCTAATTGACAGCTTTTACCATTTAGTTTATTGGCCTACGGCGCACTAAGATGCTGCATATAAAGCATTTACCGAATGGTAAATTGTCTCTCTCGAATTGAAAAGGATAACTATGATCGGAATTAACAGTATTAAAAAGAAGATCGCCGGTGGTCTCCTCGCACTTGGTGCCGCCTTGACGATGGCCCAGTCTGCCAACGCAGCAGAGCCCCACGGAAAGGAAATGGTCACTTTCGGCGACTCTTTTTCCGCTAACGGCGGCGCCCCTGGGGACCGCGCAGCAGTCAGCCCCTTCTCTATCCCTGGTATTCCAGTCCACACGTGTGGCAATGACACCCACAACTGGCCACACCAAACCGCCCGGAATCTCGGCCACAGCCTTGCGGACTACACATGCAACGGAACCAGTTATTGGGTAGCTGCCCACGTCGAACACGCGATCCGTACCGGAAATATCGGCCCCGATACGAAAGAAGTCGCCTTCATGTATGGCGGCTTACAGCCTGGCTCCTATGTCGATGCACTGGCTAACGCCGCCGCCCCAAATATCCCTAAGGGCTCAACCTACCGCGGATTACTGACCGCACAATTCGATAAAATTCGGTCCGTCGCCCCGAATGCCCGCATCACAATGGTCAACTACATCCCGATGACGGTTAATGACACCCTCTGTGTGATCAATGACGACCGGATGCAGCTGCCACTGTCCATCCCTGGTGTTACTGGCGCCGAAGAAGAGTTCAACCGCGAAATCGGACGTGCCGCAGACTCCCTTGGCGTGAACTTCATCGATCTACACAACCAAGCGAAAACGCACGATCCTTGCCAGCCGGATACCAACCACCGGTGGGCTGTCATTGCTAAGACCCCCACGGCTCCTTCCGTGATGCCTATGCACCCAACTGATGTAGGGCACACAGGAATGGCAGGTATTATTACCAATGGTCTAAGGAACTAGGCCCTACCCCTCCCCTATTCCCAGAAAATAAACGCGGAGTAAAAGTGAAGCGTATTAATAAGCTCGCCGCAGCTGCTACTTTCATCACAGCGCTTGTGGGCACGAGTACCGTTGGCACAGCTGCAGTCCCAGGAAACACTGTTCTCGTTGGTGACAGTATTGTAGCCAACCCAACCTTCACCGACCATGCACTGAACAAGGCACATAAGAAGGCCAATACCGGAGTAGGTTGCGTTACCGATAACGCCATTGCCACTGAGATGAACAATGCTTCCGGTGCACACGTTGACCAGTACCAATGCGCAGGTGCCTCTTTAGCCACTGGCGGTATTCACGTCGATAATTCTCTCCGAAAGGCAGCAGAAGACGGCAACCTCAACCACGAGACCAAAAATGTCGTCATCGTTGCCGGCGCAAATGACACTTACCCCTACAAATCGGATATCGAGGCTTCCGACCGTGCGATTCGCGGTGGTCTCCGCAGTGCACTCGATATAGCCCACCAACATGCGCCAAATGCCAAGGTGACTGTCGTAGGTTACCCGCACATTACCCGGGAGAACACCACTTGCCTGACCTCTTCGATCATTCCCCTGCCTATCGCAGCCGTCTCTGATACAGAGCAGCGCCTGCAAAACACCCTGCGCGAAGTGTCCGAGCAAAACGGCGCAACATTCTTAGATGCACAGCCCATATCTGAAGGACATGACATGTGCTCCCCAGACCGCTGGTGGGTTAACCTCGTTGACCCAGTACCACCAGCTCCCGGCAACCTACCACTGCACCTTAATGCCCACGGCACCGCAGCTTATGGCCAGTTCATCGGCCACGCTCTGCAGTAAGTAGGAAGAAAAGATCCCGCATAGTTTTGAACTATGCGGGATATTTTTATGAGTTTTCTGGTTAGTGGTTATTGATCCAATCGATGCCTGCCTGAAATTCAGCACCACCGTACTGCAGGTGCGCAAGTTGTCCGCGCAACAGGTTTATATTATCCATTGGGCCATGCTGCGCAGCCTCACCTACGATCTGCTGCAGAGGAAGCTTGCCGTGTACCGCGTCCACTTCCATGGACGGGGATACCAATCCCAGATATTCCTGTGGGTAGTTACAAATAATATCCTGCGGGTTGCAAACCTCAAGCACGTCAGCCCCCAGTTCGCCGTACCCACCGTCGAGGTGGCCTAGCGCGCCGGTCGCATTGGACATGTCATCGTGATACTGCGCAGCACCATTACCGCCTTGATACGGGTTGGCATAGAGGGCTGCAGATGCAAACCTATCTTTATCAAGTGGTCCGCGCCCGTGCGCTGCATCGTTGATGATGCGTGCGGAAATATCTGCTCCCTCGGAGTAGCCGACCAAGGAAATCTTACTATTCGGGCAATCATTCTGGATTTGCTGGATCTTAGCTGCCGTGCGGTTATATCCTTCGTTAGAAGAGTCAGAATATTTCGACACAGCAAATGGGAAGGCCTGGTAGCCCACAAAGGTGGCGTTCGTATCCGGCTGGAGTCCGAGCTTTACGCCCATCTGTCCGGTAATCAGACCGTGCGGAACATCCGAAGGTGCTGACGGAATAGTATTCGCTCCGCCAGGAACAAAAACGACCTGCTGATTAGCGCACGTCGGAGCAGACATTGGGTTCCCAGGAATCGCCGCAGTGGCGGCGGGAGCAGAAAGTGCAAGTGCGGCTGCAGAGATTGCGCCAGCAGCCGCAGCTTTCACAGTAAGATCCATATGATTTCCCATTTTCAAAAAGGTTCCAACGGTTTACACGGGTTACATTACATGATTCTTTGTTAACAGGCGACACCACCAACACACGGTGAACCAGACGTGTTTTCGCATAAAAAATCCCGAGTCACCGTTCTTCAACGATGCCTCGGGACACTATATTGTGGAGCTAACGGGATTCGAACCCGTGACCCCCACACTGCCAGTGTGGTGCGCTACCAGCTGCGCCATAGCCCCATATACGAGGTGCAACCCTGTGGGCCGCAACTCGTATGAATATACATGGCGAGTATTTAACTCACCAAATCGCCTGCTACTTGGTGGCGACGTCTACCCAGTCATTCAAAGACTGACCAGAATCCTTATCCGGAATATCCTTGCCGTTTTGGACAACGCGCGGCGAGGAAACGGAGTCGGTTTCCTTTTTCAGCTTGTCTGAGTTTGCCTTGCCAACCTTATTACCTTGCTCGATATCCACGTTCTTGATGGAATCAACCACGGCATCCTCGGCGCCGAGCTCCTTCGCTTGGTCAGCGATGTCCTCGATGTCCCACTTGGTGGCAACGCTCTGCTGGTTCTGCATCATGTAGTCGCGCAAATTCCAGTAGGTCTTCACATCGCCGGACTTAGCTAGTTCCGACAAGGCTGCCGCAGCCTTAGTGGAGTAGCCATCATTGTTTTCATCACGCACCTTGTCCAAGAAATTCAGTGTGCGCACGTGGACGACCAGCTTGCCATCCTCAATCGCCTGCTTCATCTCCTCATCGGTGCTTTCCGCCAACTCCGCGCAGTGGGGGCAGGAGAAGTCTTCGTAGAGATCTACTTCTGGAGTATCGTCATTGGCCGCATCGGACTTCAGGGTAATCGCGTTGTCCTTATAGTCCATGGACATATTGACCTCGATTTCATTGGCTTGCTTGCCATTCCACACGATGTAGCCAATGACCACGGCGATAATAACGAGGAGGACGCCGACGCCCCAGATGAAACCATTGCCAGACTTGGCATTTGGGTCACTTACTTTGCTCATTTAAACCTTGCCTGTTGATACTTTCGGACTCTTTCAACCTACTGTGCCCACCACTACGGGTGGAGCGCAAATTTCGTGAACGGGCGTTTGATGGTCCATGCGGTAAGGGCGAGGAAGGCGGCATCGCGAAGCAGCGTCAGCCCGTAGTTCATGCCGGGCTCCGCAGCAGCAGCATCACCAGCACCAAAGCACCCGCAATCGATGTCCAGCCCACGCAGCCATGCCTGGAGAATGCCGACCATGAAAAGCACCATGACCACGGCCGCAACTTTGGAGGACTCGCGGAGGAAAATCCCCAGCAGAAGGAGCATTCCGCCCACCAGCTCTAGCGGGCCAATGAGCTGGACCAAATACCCAGACCATTCGGGCGTGAAAATCTCATAGGCCTCGATAGATTGCATGGTGTCCAGCGGGTGGGCCATCTTCTCTACGCCGGCGATGATCCACACCGCGGCCATGCCAAAGCGAGCAATAAAGCTCACCACATCAAACGTCTTGTTCACGCCGATTAGTTTAGCGTTTAACCTCCCTTTTTCAGATACAATGCCCTGTGCTTTTCCTGAGACTTCGCCCACTATGATGGGCCCCATGCCGCACTTCCTCATCGCCGGGTCCGGTGCCGCGCTCGGCGCCGGTGCCCGCTATCTCTTAACTATCGCGCTCGGCGGCGGGCTGATCCCGCTGCTTATCCTCAACATCGTCGGCAGCGCGCTGATGGGATATACCCGCCCCGGGCCTTTCTGGGGCACCGGATTCTTGGGCGGTTTTACCAGCTTTGCTGGCTTTGCTTTCTTCACCGCAGATTCCCACTGGAGCATCGCCCTGGCCTATGTCGCGGCCACGCTCGTGGGCTGCACCGCCGCCTACCTCGCTGGGGATAAGCTGCGATGAACCTGCTCTTCGTCCTTATCGGCGGTTTTCTCGGCGGCGCGGCGCGCTACGGTTTTACCCGCCTGCTGCCCTCGCCGTATTGCACCTTCGTATCCAATATCCTGGGCTCCTTGGTTTTTGGCTTGGCGGTGGGCTTTTCGCAGCTTGCCGATGCCCCCTTCACCCATCCCCTCTTCGCCCTCGGCCTCGCCGGTGGACTTTCCACCTGGTCCACCATGGCGAAAGAGCTAGGGGAAATGGTCAAACAGCGGCAATGGTGGCCCCTATGCAAATACCTCTTTTGGACCATCGGGATCGGAGTGGTTTTAGCCTGGCGCGGGGTGATGTGGGCTGGACTTATCTATCACGGGATCTAGGTACGCAATTCCCAGCTCGCTCCTAGATAGATTGGACCAGCGCAGGCCTACGATTTCTCTGTGTGAACTTCTTTATGAACCTGCCATTGGCCGAGCCCGTCAACGGCGTCATATTCCTCCTCATCCTCGCGGTAGCGGCGATCGTTGTTATCACCCAAAAGAAAATCTGGCCGATACTTTTCGCCCTCGTCCTCTGCGCCATTGGGTGGTTCTTCCTCCGGCACTGGGAAGTACCCTGGCACATCTATCTAGCCGCGGTAGTTCCCTTGGCCGCACTCCTGCGCAGGCCCAAGGTGATCACGGTCGTGGTGGGAATCTTTTCCCTCTTGGCCACCGTCGGGCTAGTCAATATGGAATATCAAACCTATCCAGACGTCGGCTCCCTCGACCCGCGCCCTGTGGCGAAGGAAATGGACTATGACGAGTTCACCACCACCCATTCCGGCGCCGCCCTCGTCCACGTCGATCTGCCCAGCGCAACGTCCCACTTCTCCGCGCGCACCGCCACCGCGTATATCCCGCCCGCATACTGGACGGATCACAACCTCCCGGTTCTGGTCCTTCTCCACGGCAACCCCGGCGGCCCGGATCAATGGTTTGGTTCGGGCGAAGCGGACGAAACCGCCGATCAATTCCAAGCGGCCAATGGCGGGCGCAGCCCCATCGTCATCGCCGTCGATGCCACCGGTTCCGAGACCGCGAACCCCATCTGCGCCGATAGCGATGTCGCCCAAGTCATGACCTACCTCACCCGCGATGTTCCCAAAGATATAAAGTCAAAGTTCCAAGTCAACAACGATCAGCACACCTGGACCGTTGGCGGGCTAAGTTACGGCGGCACCTGCGCGCTGCAAATAGCTACCACCCATCCGAATGCCTACGGCTCCGTTATCGATACCTCCGGCGAGGCCGAGCCGACCATTGGCAACCATTCCGCCACCGTTAATAAGTTTTTCCACGGCGATGAATCCGCCTATAACAACCAAGACCCCGCCTACCTCTTGGAGCGCAACCGCTACGACAACCTTCAGGCCATCTTCATCGCCGGTGATGACGATGCCGCATCCGTCAACGCCCTGCGCTCGCTATCAGATAAAGCTCGGGCAGCCGGAATGAAAACCTATTACGGCACGCGGCCGGGTGGGCACTCCTTCCAGGTCTGGCGCCCCGCGCTACGCGAATCCTTTGCTTGGGCCGCTGCCCGCGGCGGCATCAAGGTAGAAACAGATCCGTTCGATGGGATTAACAATGTCCATTCTTAAAAAGCTTCCCGTTTCCATCGCTCTGCTGGCCATCATGTGGTCGCTACACCTCGTCGATTTTCCCCTCAAACCGTGGCTTGCGCTCACCACCGCTCACCCGGGTGCTTCCATCATCATTACCGTGCTCATCGCCACCTGGCTCGCCCCGGCCGAGTGGCTCCTCGGTTCCACCTATACCCTCACCACCGGGCTGGCGGCGACGGCGATTGGAGTGCCGATAACGCTGGGCATCGCCAAGCACTGGCCCAATAGCACCGACTTCCTCAGTCCGATTGGATTCATCGTAGGCGCGGCCGGGTTCGCCTCCGCGTTCATGCCCCGCCTGTGGCGCCGCCGCCTCCGAATTTCCATTCTTTCCCTGACCGCCACGTACGTGCTGTACGCGGGCGCGCTTTCCGATGTCCTCGGTATCACCACCGCCGCCCTATCCATCGCCGCCGGCCAGCTACTCGCCAAACCCGCACCCGGTACGCCGACCGTCCGCGAACAACGCGTGCTCATCGCCGTCTGCGTCGCCTGCGTTGCGATAGGCCCCGCCTTCATCGCCCTGGATCCGTTGGCGCAAGGCCCATTTTCCGATGTCACGCGCCTGCTCTGGCAAGATAGCCGCGGAATCGGGCCCGTGGTAGCCAACCTGTTGCCACTCATCCTGCAACTCGTCTTTTGCTTCGGCCTCGTGCGCGGGCGCATCACCGCCTGGAGGCTCGCGGTCTTATCGCAGGTAGCGGCCCTTGCCCTGCTTGCCTATAGGCTTTCTTTCCTCCCCGAGCTCATCCCTGTCACGCTGCCTTGGCTTAGCGTGCTCGCAATCCTGCTCATTAACCGGCGGCTGTTTCCCACCCACGAAAACCGCGCCTATCTCCTGCGCACCGCTCTGTTAAGCGCTGGCATCGCCGCATGCGGTTCGGTGCTCTGGATTCTCATCGCGCAGCTGCACGCCCCGCTGCCGAACGTGCTCGCTGAAACCCCGTTGCGCTTCCTGCCCACCGTGGTGGCCCTGATACTTCCCCACCACGTAATCCCCACGTCGTCCCTCGCCTGGTTCCTCTACGAGTGGATAGGAAACGCCTTTTGGATCTTCGTGGCCTTCCGCCTCTATCGCGGCTTCTCCCGGCCCACCGATCCAGCAAACGCGGCAGATATCCGCACCGCGCGCCGCCTGCTCGAATCCGGCACGGGCGACCACCTCTCCTTTATGACCCTGTGGAAATCCAACCGCTACTTCTTCCACGGCGATTCCTACGTGGCCTACCGCGTCTCCAACGGCGTCGCCCTCACCCTAGGCACACCCGTGGGCCGCGATATCAGCACCGAATTCGCCACCTTCGCCTCCAACCAGGGTTGGTCCGTGGCTTGGTATTCCGTCAACGCGGACTTCGCCGCCGCCCACCCAGAACTCAAGCGCGTCCACGTTGCCGAAGAGGCCGTCTTGCCCTGCCGCACCGAGTTCAAGGGAAAGAAATTCCAGAATGTGCGCACCGCCCGCAATAAAGCAGCTAAAGAGGGACTACGCACCCGCTGGATCAGTTGGTCTGAGCTCGACCTGACCACCATCGCCAAGATCACTGCCCTTAGCGAGGAATGGGTCGCAGAAAAGGCGCTGCCCGAAATGAGATTTACCTTAGGCGGGCTAGAAGAGATGAAGGTCCCCGGCACTCGCCTGCTGCTTGCCGAAGCCCAGGACGGCACCCTCCACGGTGTCACCAGCTGGATGCCTGTCTTCGAAAACGGATCCATCGCGGGCTATACCCTCGACGTCATGCGCCGCAACGAGCACGGCTTCAAGGGAGTTACGGAACTGCTCATCTCAGAAGCCCTGCTCATCGCAAACGCCGAAGGCTGTACCTGGATCTCCTTATCCGGCGCCCCTCTGGCCGGGCAAGCATCGTCGCCCTCCTGGCTCGATCATCTCTTGCAGCGCCTAGGCAAAGAGGTCGAGCCCTTCTACGGATTCCACAGCCTGGCGGCAAGCAAAAAGAAGTTCCAGCCCGAAGAGCACCCATGGTTCCTGTGCTACGACGACGAGCTGAAACTTCCAAATATTGGTCTAGCGACGATGCATGCCTACCTTCCAGACCTCAAGACCACGGATGCGGTCAAGGTCTGGATGTCTAAGCATTAATCCGCAATCGCCTCCAGTGGCGGCGTCTTTGCCGCGCGTTGCGATGGCCATACCGCTGCAATGATGCCCACCACTGCGGATCCCAGCAGCATGATTACCAACATGCCCCACGGAACCTCAGCACCGCCAAGGCCCTGATCATTCAAGATCTCAATGAAGGACCAGCCCAAACCGAGGCCAATGAGAATGCCCATGATTGCGCCGAAAAGCGAAATCTGGACCGACTCCAGAGTGATCATCCTGCGAATTTGGCGGCGCTGCGTACCCACCGCACGCAACATGCCGATCTCCTGGCGGCGCTCGATAACGCCCAAGGTCAAGGTATTGACAATGCCCAGTACCGCGATGATCACGGCTAGTGCAAGAAGACCGTAGAGAATGGCCAGCATCTGGTCAATGAAGCCAGCAGCCTGACCCGCATATTCCTTACCGGTATTGACCTGTACCACCACGAGATCCTTGACAGCATCCTCGAGGTTCTGGCGCAACTCTTCCTTGTCATAGCCTTCTTGGCCTAATACGCCCACCATCTGCACGGAGAATTCACCGTCAGCGGCGACCTGTTCTGCCACGTCCTGCGAAACCACCATATTTTGAATGGTCTCGATGGGCTCAAAGGTACCGACCAGTTTCGCTTCCGCGGTCTTGCTTGGTTCGCTTCCGGTGACCTCGTAGGTTTCTCCTACCTTCCAGCCATTTTCTTTGGCGAAGTCTTCTGTGGCGGCAAAGCCACCTTCAATATTGGCATCGCCTTCCACCATGTTCATCGCCAGCATCGCGGTCGGGTCAGCATCTACCGTCACGGTGAACAAACCGCCGGCGCCAAAGTCCAAGGAGGCCTGACCGTCCACGGCAACCGGGGCCGAGCCAACGGTAATGACCTTATCCACACCGTCTGCCTCTGCGGCACGCGCACCGGTTTCCTTCGGCGTCGGGAAGCTTCCGGAGCTTGGACCGGACAAAATATAGTCCGATGTAATAGTTTGGTCCACCGTATCCGAGATGGAAGCCTTCATCGTCTGCCCCAGCATGCCGATGCTCGTGACCAATGCCACACCCAGGGTTAGGGCAAAGGCCGTAGCGGCGGTGCGGCGCGGGTTACGCCGCGAGTTAGTAGCAGCCAGCTTGCCGATGGACCCGAAAGGCGCACCAATAGCCTTGCCCAGTGTTGGCACCAGTGGCAAAGAGAGCGCGGGCCCAGCCAGGAAGAAACCAATAATTACTCCGACGGCGCCGAGGCCGACGAGAATGGCGCGGACGTTCGTTTCGGCATCGCTAAGCACGCCCGCAAACGCCGCAATAATACCGCCGATCATGAGGATCGCACCGAAAATCGTGCGGACCTTTAAAGAAGAGCCGGAGGCAGACTCCGTCGTGCGCATCGCCTCGACCGGTTCCACAGCACCCGCGCGCCGCGCAGGAGCCCACGCGGAGACCACGGTGACAATCGTGCCCAAAATAATGGGGACCACCACGGCCGCAACACTCAAGCCCAAGCCGCCGCCGATGTCCATACCGTTGGCGCCCATAATTGCCTTGATAACAGCGACTAATCCCACGCCGGCAAGAACACCGACGATGGAACCCAGTACGCCAACGATGACAGATTCCACCACAACAGAATTGGTGATCTGGCGACGCGAAGCACCCAAAGCGCGCAGCAGAGCAAACTCCTTAATGCGCTGGGCCACGATCATGGAAAACGTATTGGCAATAATAAAGGTACCCACCAACAAGGCGATAAGACCAAAGGCAACGAGGAAGTAGTTCACAAACTTCAAGGCCTCAGTCATTGCTTCACTGGTTTGCTCTGCCAGACGCTCGCCGGACTCGGCTTTGATGTCGAACTTGTCATTGAGGTCATCGACAAGCGCATTCGCATCTACGCCATCAGCGGCAGAGACCTTCAGCTGGGAGGGATCACCAAATCGTCCTAGGTAATCAACCTCGCCCATCCGCAGCTCGATGCTATCGCCCTGCTCCACCGGCGGCTCCACGATGCCTGTGACCCTAACCTCATCCTGGCTATCCGGATGAACCACCAAAAGCTTCTGGCCAACGGAAATATCGTATTTCTCCGCAGCAGAGGAATTGATCGTTACCTCATCTATGGCTTTTGGCTCATCGCCTTCAACCAGCTCACTAGATCCACCGACGGTTTTATCCGCGGGGTAATACGGCACAAGGCTCGCAGTACCACTTTGGGTTTGGAAAGCCTCCGAATTTTCATCGGCAACAACCACGGTCTGCGAGTCAGCGACGTTGATGTTTTTAACCGCGGGATCATCAAGCAGCTGTTGGCGCAGCACTTCATCCAGCTTCTGGTCACTATCATCGTTCTCACTAACTACTGCGTCTACACCGCGGAATTGGTTATCCACCGCGGAATCAAAAGTAGCCTTCAAAGAGTTAGTGAACATGAAAGAGCCAGCAATAAAGGCGGTGCCTAAAACCACCGCCAAAATTGTCAGCCCAAGGCGCAACTTATGCGCCAAAATATTGCGCACGGACACCCTGCGCATTGCGTTTCCGCGTGCCATTTAACCCTCAATCTCTGCCATTACATTGTGAATGGCCTCCATCGTCGGATCCTGCAGTTCGTTAACGAGCTTGCCGTCAGCAAGGAAAACTACGCGATCAGCATAAGACGCCGCCTTGGCATCATGCGTCACAATGACCACAGTCTGGTCATCCTGATCCACCGCAGTGCGCAGAATATCCAGCACCTCAGCCGAAGAATTGGAGTCCAAGTTACCCGTAGGCTCATCTCCAAAAATAATCTCCGGCCGCGACACTAAAGCGCGAGCACATGCCACACGCTGCTGCTGACCACCAGACAATTCCGCCGGACGGTGCTCCAAACGCTCCGCCAGCCCCAAGCGGCGGGTGACTTCTTCAAACCATTGCTTGTCGACGTCCTTACCTGCAATGTCCGTCGGCAGCGTAATGTTTTCCGCAGCCGTCAAGGTAGGAACCAAGTTGAAAGACTGGAAAATGAATCCCAGGCGATCACGGCGCAGCGCCGTAATGTCTTTGTCATTGAGATGGGACATATCGGTATCCCCGATGAACGCCGAACCAGAAGTAGCAGAGTCTAAGCCTGCCATCGTGTGCATCAACGTCGACTTGCCCGAACCCGAGGGGCCCATAATGGCCGTGAATTGGTTCTTTCCAAACTCGATGGACACGTGATCAAGGGCGATAACGGCTGTGTCATCGCTTCCGTATTGTTTAAACAAGTCAACGGCGCGTGCCGCGGCATCAGTCATAAAGCGTGTTCTCCTTGTAAATGGGAAATTACCTTTCTACATAGTAACCCGCTCATTCGCTGCGTCCCATCATCCCATGGGCTGAATTGGGCGCACTGGTGTGGTGGTGCTGGGTTGGTGGTTCTTATTTTTTGTTGTTGTGTTTGTTTCTTTTGTGTGTGAGGAATTGTTTCCAGGTGTAGTGCCAGTGTGTGTT
>NZ_JBEHGF010000020.1:0-47383 GCF_040225725.1 Corynebacterium sp. KPL4015
CTCAAAAATAACCAACCGGCTACCTCTCGGCGACTTGGATAAACCTACACCCCACTCCAAGAAACGCACAAATCCCCTGGCAAAAGCGTAAAACCGCAATTACCAAGGGATCAGTTAACAGCTAGGGCGCCATCACTAGGAAGGATTCACAACCCGTGCCCCGGCGAAACGCTTCTTGCCCTTACGCAACACCAGCCAATAGCCATGCAGCAGGTCTTGGGAAGACGGGGACCACTCGATGTCCTCGATGCGCTGGTTATTCACGTACGCGCCACCTTCACCCACAGTGCGGCGCGCGGCACCCTTTGATTTCTCCAATCCCGACTCAACCAACAAGTCCAGGATGGTGGCCCGCGTGCTGACCTCAACCACCTCGGTTTCCTGCAACGCAGAAGACAGCGTGGACTCGTCCAGATCCTGCAGTTCTGCCCTGCCGAACAGTGCCTGGGAAGCCAGCTCCACTGCTTCGGTTGCCTGCGCGCCGTGCACCAAGGTGGTCATCTCCCGCGCCAACACGCGTTGCGCCTCACGCTTGTGGGGTTCCTGCTCTACCTTGCGCTCCAGCTCCGCGATCTCTTCTTGGTTTAGGAAGGTAAACCAACGCAGGTAATCGATAACAACGGCATCACCGGCATTGATGAAGTATTGGTACCAGGAGTACGGGCTGGTCAGCTCTGGATCTAGCCACAGTTTGCCGCCGCCGGTGGATTTGCCAAACTTATTGCCCTCGGCATCTGTCACCAGCGGTACCGTCAGGCCGTGCACCTTCGCACCGTTTACGCGGCGGTTGAGATCCACGCCGGAAACGATGTTGCCCCACTGGTCGCCACCGCCAATCTGCAGTACGCAGTCGTACTCGTTGTGCAGGTGCGCAAAGTCGTTAGCCTGCAGCAGCATGTAGGAAAACTCGGTGTAAGAAATACCGTCGGATTCCAAGCGCCGCTTAACGGTATCGCGGTCCAGCATGGTGTTGAGCGAGAAGTTCTTACCAATGTCGCGCAGGTATTCAATGACGTTGATCTGACTGGTCCAGTCGGCGTTATTGACCATCACTGCCGGGCTTGCAACCTCGCCCGAATCGGTGAAGTCCACGAAAGCCTCAAGTTGAGTCTTGATTGCCTGCATGTTCTCTGCGATCTGCTCTTCCGAGAGCATGGAGCGCTCGCCGACATCGCGCGGGTCACCAATCATTCCCGTCGCTCCACCGGCCAACGCGATTGGACGGTGACCGAATTGCTGAAAACGCTTCAGCATAATCAGCGGCACCAGGTGGCCCGCATGCAGCGAGCTGCCCGTCGGATCGAAACCGCAGTACAAGCTGATCGGGTTCTCTGTGGCTTCCTTCAGCGCCTCCAAGTCCGTGGACTGGTTGATCAGCCCGCGCCATTGCAGTTCGTCGATGATGTTCGTGGTGTTGCTCATACGAAGGTGTTCCCTTTGCTCCCTAATATTTGTTCTTTTTTGGGGTTATTTCTTTGCAGGGCGTGCGGTTCTACTTATCCGCAGCCAATGGGTGGTACTCGCCGGGCCAGTCCGTGGCCTCGTCGACCAGCAGCACCGGGATGCCATCCTGCACTGGATAGGCCTTGTTCAGCCTGGGGTTCACCAAATAGTCACCGTGATCCTCCAGCGGTTGCCTGTCGATGGGGCACACGAGGATCTCTAGGAGCTTCTGATCAATCATGCTGCTTAGTTTAGCCCCTGCCCCGGACATCTCACCGAGTGACTCCCTGGTGTTGCTTGCCGATGCCTCCTCGGTCAACCACCTAGCCCATAACTTCACTCTCGGGTGGTGTGCGTTACAGTGGAAGGTGCAACCGAACACGGGCGCTCGAGGTATCGAGCTGAGATCACGCTGTATGCCCGCGCGAGTACCGCTAGAACCTGCCTGGTTAGAACCAGCGAAGGAAGAATGAGGAGAGTCAACTATGACGGATACGTCTACCCAACACACCCGTACCACCATTCCGAACGACGAGTACGGTGCGGAAATCCACCCGAAGCACAGCTTCGCCCCCATCGAAAAGCAGGTGGAATCCTTCGGCAAGACCTTCACCCTGCAGGTGCCGGAGACCGAGGTGCAGCTGGACGATTCCCCGACCGGCCCGAACGCACCGCAGAAACTCTACCGCACCCGCGGTCCGTGGGCCGAGCCAACCGAAGGCCTAGAGGCCCTGCGCAGTGAGTGGATCGAAGCCCGCGGAGATGTGGAGGCCTACGAGGGGCGTCGTCGCAACTTGCTGGACGACGGTAACCGCGCCCTCAAGCGTGGCGAGGCCAGCGACGAGTGGAAGGGCGTCAGCCGCGAAACGCTGCGGGCCAAGGAAGGAAAGCGCGTAACCCAGATGCACTACGCCCGCCAGGGTGTTATCACCCCGGAGATGGAATACGTCGCACTGCGCGAGCACTGCGACGTAGAAAAGGTGCGCGAGCAGGTTGCCTCCGGTAAAGCGATCATCCCGAACAACATCAACCACCCGGAATCCGAGCCGATGATCATCGGCAATGCCTTCAACACGAAGATCAACGCCAATATCGGTAACTCCGCCGTGACTTCCTCGATCCGCGAAGAGGTAGACAAGCTGCGCTGGGCTACCCGCTGGGGCGCAGATACCGTGATGGATCTATCCACCGGTAACGACATTCACACCACCCGCGAGTGGATCATGCGTAACTCGCCGGTGCCTATCGGTACCGTGCCGATCTACCAGGCGCTCGAAAAGGTCGACGGCGTCGCCGAGGACCTGACCTGGGAAATCTTCCGCGATACTGTGATCGAGCAGTGCGAACAGGGCGTGGACTACATGACGATCCACGCCGGTGTGCGCCTGCCCTTCGTGCCTCTAACCACCAAGCGCGTGACCGGCATCGTCTCCCGCGGCGGTTCCATCATGGCCGGCTGGTGCCTGGCACACCACAAGGAATCCTTCCTCTATGAGAACTTCGACGAGCTGTGCGAGATCTTCGCCAAATACGACGTCGCGTTCTCTCTGGGCGACGGCCTGCGCCCCGGCTCCATCGCCGACGCCAACGACGCAGCCCAGTTCGCCGAGCTAAAGACCATCGGCGAGCTGACCCACCGTGCCTGGGAATACGACGTGCAGGTCATGGTCGAAGGCCCAGGCCACGTGCCGCTAAACATGGTGCAGGTCAACAACGAAAAGGAGCAGGAATGGTGCGGCGGTGCACCGTTCTACACCCTGGGACCGCTGGTCACCGACATTGCTCCCGGTTACGACCACATCACTTCCGCCATCGGTGCAGCCAATATCGCCATGGGTGGTACCGCAATGCTGTGCTACGTCACCCCGAAGGAGCACCTCGGCCTGCCGAATAAGGACGACGTGAAGACCGGCGTGATCACCTACAAGGTCTCGGCGCACGCCGCGGACGTCGCCAAGGGCCACCCCGGCGCCCACGAGTGGGACGATGCGATGAGCAAGGCGCGCTTCGAGTTCCGCTGGCACGACCAGTTCGCCCTATCCCTGGATCCGGATACCGCTCAGTCCTACCACGACGAAACCCTGCCTGCGGAGCCGGCAAAGACCGCCCACTTCTGCTCGATGTGTGGACCCAAGTTCTGCTCCATGCGCATTAGCCAGGACATCCGCGACGCATTCGGCGAGAAGATCGATGAGGCTCTGGCCACCGACCAGGAGCAGTCGCTAGTTAAGGACCTCGGCTTGCCGGGCTTCGGCCGCCAGAGCGTGGACGAAGAGGGTGTCACTAATGCCGAAGGCGAAGAAGAAATGGCCGAGGAGTTCCGCCGCGCGGGTTCCAAGCTGTACCTGAACCGCAGCGAGGCCAAAGAAGTAGCCGAGGACTTGGAAAAGGAAGCAGCCGCGTACAGTGAGCGCTAACCTACTGGACCTGCGGTGCTACCACGTCACGGGCGCACCGCAGGAAAAGGTCGTACAGGTTGCCGCCGCAGCAGCTGCCGGTGGCGCGGGTGTAATTCAAGTTCGCAGCAAGCCCATCAGCGTGCGCGATTTGACTGCCTTGGCCATCGACGTTGCCGCAGCAGTAGAAAAAGCCAATCCGGCAACGCGAGTGCTTATCGATGACCGAGTGGACGTAGCGGCCGCCCTGATGGGCGAACACCACATCCACGGCGTGCACATTGGTCAAGACGACTTGGACCCGCGCCTGGCGCGGCGAATCCTTGGCGAGGATGCGATCATCGGGCTGACTACCGGCACCCTCGAGCTCGTACAGGCTGCTAACGAATACGCCGATGTGATCGACTACATCGGAGCCGGCCCGTTCCGCCCCACGCCCACGAAAAACTCCGGCCGCACCCCGCTGGGGTTGGATGGTTATCCCCCACTCGTGAGTGCATCGGCAGTTCCGGTGGTGGCTATTGGAGACGTGCAGGCCACCGACGCTGAAGCACTGGCCAAAACCGGTGTGGCTGGAGTGGCGATTGTGCGTGCTTTTATGGACTCCGATGATCCAGCTGCGCTGGCAACCACGGTTGTTGATGCCTTCGATCGGGCAAATACGGACCCAGCAAACGGTTCTCATGAATAACGCCGAGCACACCATCATTGGAGCGGGAATCATCGGGCTGACCACCGCATTCGAGCTGCTGGAGGCGGGCGTGGACCCGCAGAAAATCCTAGTGGTAGATCCCCAGCCCATCAGCGGTGCCACATTCGTGGCCGGTGGCATGCTGGCTCCGGTAGCGGAAGTGCAATACAGGCAAGAACCGCTTTATCCGCTAATGATGGCTTCGGGAGAGATGTTCCCTGACCTGCTGGCCAGGTTGGGGGCCAAAACCACCGCACCGACCGGCCACCGCAGCGAATCCACCCTGGTCGTAGGTGCCGACCGCGCCGATGGCGTGCACGTCCGCGAGCTGCTGGCGCTGCAGCAGAAACACGGCATGGATGCCCACGCGCTGCCACTACGGCAAGCCCGAAAGCTAGAACCGGGCCTAAGTCCCCAGCTGGCGGCCGCGGTGGAAATCCCGGGCGATCATCAAATCAACCCGCGCATGTTCAGCGCGTGCCTTTTGGAGTACCTACAGCGGGCCAGGGTTCGATTTATGTCCACTGCAGCAACGCGCATCGACGGGCAAAATGTGCAGCTTGCCGATGCCCGGGTACTCACCGCCGACATGATCTACCTCTGCAACGGGCTGGGGTCCAAGGAGGTGGACGGCTGGTTCGAGGGCGCCAATCCCCTGGCACTTCGCCCGGTGTACGGCGACATGCTGCGGCTGCGGGTACCGGAAGAACTAGTGCACACCAGCGGCGAGCCGCTCACCCGAGTGGTGCGCGCATTCGTGGAGGACCGGCCGGTATATGTCATCCCCCGCACCGATGGCACCATCGCCGTCGGGGCGACCAGCCGCGAAGACAACCGCAAGGGACCCGCCGTAGACGGTGTGTACACACTGCTGCGCGATGCCATCCGGGTGGTTCCTGGGCTGGAGGAATGCGAATTCATCGAAGCGATCGTTGGAGCCCGGCCTGGCACCCCCGATGACCTTCCCTACCTGGGCAAAGTACGCGACGGGCTAGTGGTCTCTACCGGATACTTCCGCCACGGAATCCTGTTGTCCGCCTTCGGGGCTAAGGTAGGTGCCCAGTTGGGGCTAGGTACGTCCCCGGGGTTGGACATCTCGGCCTGCGATCCACTACGCCACGCCCGATAACCATAAAAGAAAGGAAAACTCACCATGGAATACACGGTTAATGGAGAACCCCGCAGCAGCGATAGGCACATCACCGTGACCGCCGTCGTAGAAGCAGAAACTGGCGATGCCGCGCCGAAAGGCGTGGCCGTAGCCGTCAATGGCGATGTCGTTCCAGCCAGCAACTGGTCTTATGAAGTCACCAACGGCGACGTGCTGGATATCCTCACCGCCGTGCAGGGCGGTTAGGAGCTTTAACCATGCTTTCTATTGCGGATAAACAATTCGATTCGCACCTAGTAATGGGAACCGGCGGTGCCAGCAGCCAGGCTATGTTGGAACAGTCCCTGGTTGCCAGCGGTACCGAGCTCACCACGGTGGCCATGCGTCGGCACAGTGCCACAAGCTCCGGTGGGGAATCCATCTTTGAGCTCCTACGACGGTTAAACATTGACGTGCTGCCCAACACTGCTGGGTGCCGCACCGCCCGCGATGCCGTAATCACCGCCAAGCTAGCACGCGAAGCGCTAGGCACCAATTGGGTGAAGGTCGAGGTTATCGCGGATGACCGCACACTTCTGCCGGACGTGGTGGAGCTCGTAGATGCGTGCGAGATGCTGGTTGCCGAAGGATTCGTGGTGTTGGCATATACGAGCGACGATCCGGTCATCGCCAAGCGGCTAGAAGACGTCGGCGTGGATGCGGTGATGCCTTTGGGCTCGCCCATCGGCACAGGCCTAGGCATCCTGAATCCGCACAATATTGAGCTGATCTGTTCGCGTACCCACGTGCCCGTACTGCTGGATGCCGGTGTGGGCACGGCTTCCGATGCTGCACTGGCTATGGAGCTGGGCTGCGACGGCGTTCTCCTCGCCAGCGCTATCAACCGCTGCCAGGATCCCCTGGCAATGGCCACTGCAATGAAATACGCCGTGGAAGGCGGCCGGTTGGCCCGCCAAGCCGGCCGCATTCCAAAGCGACAGCACGCCGTAGCATCGTCATCGTTTGCAGGCTTGGCTAGCTGGGAAGACAAGGTCCTGTAATGAGCCAACTGCCCCGCGAAGAGTTGCACAGGGTTGCCCGCCAAACGCTGTTGCCTGGCTTCGGCATCGCCCAGCAAGAGGCGCTGCACTCCACCCACGTCTTCGTCATCGGCGCTGGTGGTTTGGGCTGTCCCCTGATGCAGCAGCTGGCTGCGGCCGGTGTTGGTGAGATCTCGGTGATCGACGACGACACGGTGGATTTAACCAATATCCACCGCCAGATTCTATTTGGCGCCCACGATGTGGGAAGGCCCAAGGTGGAGGTCGCAGCCGAAAAGCTCCAGCAACTGCAGCCCGGCATCGTGGTGCATGCGATTCGCGACCGACTTACTTCTGACAATGCCGTGGACTACCTCCGTGGGGTGGACATCCTAGTGGATGGTTCCGACACGTTTACCACCAAATTCCTAGCAGCCGATGCCGCGGAAATCACCGGCACCCCGCTGGTATGGGGCTCGGTGCTGCGTTTTCGGGGCGACTGCGCGGTGTGGTGGTCTGGGCCCGGCGCCGAGTCGGGCGTGGGCATGCGCGACCTCTATCCCCTGCAGCCCGACCCCGATTCCGTGCCTGATTGCGCCACCGCCGGCGTGCTGGGTGTGACCACCAGCGTGGTCGCGGGCCTGATGTCCACCGAGCTGATCCAGTTCGCAACGGGCATGAACCGCGAGCGGGTGGGCCTGCTAAGCATCTACAATGCCCTAACCGCCTCCATCGACCACTTCCGCGTGCCCCGCGACCCAGCACGCGAACTAACCACCCAGCTGCAGCATGACTATGGTGGCGCTGCCTGTGCCGTGCCGGAGGCTGCTGATAACGCTGACGAGTTATTCGATAAGCTGCGCGATGGCGCCGCGGCCATCGATGTGCGCGAAATCAGTGAAGCCGTAATTGATGATTTCTTTTTTGACGCCACCGCCAAACATTTCCACTTACCAACCTCCGTGTGGCTGGAAGATCCAGAGGCAGCGCGCTGCCTCCTCGATTCCCTGCAGGCCGAGGGGCTTAGCGAAGCGTGGGTGTACTGCGCCTCCGGCAAGCGCTCGGCCAGCTTCATCTCAGCTTTCGCCGAGGATGCCGAACGGCGCGGCATCACGTTGCACAACGTCGCAGGCGGCATAAAGGGCCAGCCCGCAACGTCTCATGGAATGCCTTCCTCTCATTGATGAGGGCATTTTTATCTTCTAGATAAGCCAGGGACCTTGTCTGTCGCCCTTCTAGTTCTGCGTGCGCACTGGCTTGGTAGCCCACTCACGCGCCGCGGCGGCATGTTCGCGGACGGTTTCGCGCTGTTCAGCAACGCGAACGCCGGCGGTCCCGCCCTTGGTTGTGCGGGAAGCGACCGCACCATCAATGGTCAGGACCGCGCGCACCTCTGGGGTCAGCCGCTTGTCGACGCCCCTAAGTTCCTCGTCAGTGAGATCCACCAGGTCCACTCCCCGCTCTTCGGCGATGCGTACGCACGCGCCGGAAGCTTCGTGTGCTTCGCGGAAAGGTACGCCTTGCCGCACCATCCACTCTGCTAGGTCGGTGGCCAAGGTGAATCCGCGTGGCGCCAACTCGCGCATCCTGTCCTCATTAAAGGACAGGGTGGACACGAGCCCGGTCATCGATGGCAGCAACAAATTGAGCTGCGCCACCGAGTCCACGATGGGTTCTTTGTCCTCTTGCAGGTCGCGGTTATAGGCCAGCGGCTGTGCCTTGAGCGTGGATAGCAACCCAGTGAGATTGCCAATCAGGCGACCAGTCTTGCCGCGGGTAAGTTCCGGGATATCCGGGTTCTTCTTTTGCGGCATGATGGATGAACCCGTAGACCAAGCATCATCCAAGGTGACGTAGCCGTATTCCGGGGTGCACCAGTAGATAATCTCTTCTGCCAGCCGGGACATGTCCACTGCGATCTGCGCCAGCACAAAGGCCGTTTCCGATGCAAAATCGCGAGATGCGGTGCCATCCAGGGAGTTTTCCGCAGCGGAATCAAATCCGAGCTCTGCGGCGATGGCTTCTGGGTCAAGCTGCAGGGAGGAACCTGCGAGCGCACCCGAGCCATACGGGGATACGGCTAGCCGCTTATCCAAGTCCTGCAGGCGCTGAATATCGCGCAGCAGCGGCTGGGCATGGCCCAATAATTCGTGGGCAAGCAAGATGGGCTGCGCGGCCTGGGAGTGCGTCTTGCCCGGCATGATCGCCTCGGGATGCGCGGCGGCTTGATCCGCTAGGGCATCGACAAGCTCGGAGACCTGCAGGGCCGTATCGCGGATGGCATCGCGCACCCACATGCGAAAGAGCGTGGCAACTTGGTCATTGCGGGAACGTCCCGCGCGCAGGCGGCCGCCTACCTCGGGCCCAACGATGTCGATGAGGCCGCGCTCCATGGCGCCGTGCACATCTTCGTCGGTGGGTGCTGGCACAAATTCGCCCGAAGCTACCTTTTCCCCGAGCTCGGTGAGTCCAGAAAGCATGGTGTCTAGGTCGGCATCAGAAAGCAGCCCTGCCTTGTGCAGCACCTTGGCATGCGCCTTCGAGGCGAGTACGTCGTAAGGGGCAAGCACCCAGTCAAAATGGGTGGAAACCGAAAGGGCGAACATCGCCTCGGAAGGGCCGCCGGAGAACCGGCCGCCCCAGAGCGCGCCTTCGTTAGTCTTGTGTGGTTCCATCGGTGCCTATTTTTCTGCGCTGGTGGGGAAACCACCCTCGCGGTCACGCTGGTTGGAAATCTGGGTGGACAAGCCGTGCAACTGGACAAAGCCCTTTGCAGCGGTCTGGTCGAAGGTATCGCCGGTGTCGTAGGTAGCCAAATCGAAGGAATACAGCGACTGTCCGGAGCGGCGGCCGGTGACGGTCGCGGTACCTGCGTGCAGGCTCAGGCGGATATCGCCGGTGACGTTCTCCTGGGACTCCTCGATGAAGGCATCCAGAGAACGCTTGAGCGGCGAGTGCCACAGGCCGTCGTAAACCTCCTCGGACCACCGTGCATCCGTCAGGCGCTTGTAGCGTGCCAGCTCGCGCTCCACGGTGACATCCTCCAGCGCCTCGTGGGCCTGGATGAGCACCATGGCACCCGGTGCCTCGTAGACCTCGCGGGACTTAATGCCCACCAACCGGTCCTCTACCATGTCCAGGCGGCCGATGCCCTGGGCACCAGCACGGCGGTTGACCTCTTCGATGACCTGCAGCGGGGTCAACTTCTTACCATCGACCGCAACCGGAACGCCCTTCTCAAAGGAAATGACGATCTCATCCGGAGCATTGCCCAGACCCGGGTCTTCGGTATATGCGTAGAGATCCTTTGTCGGTGGGTTCCACAGATCCTCCAGGAAGCCGGTTTCTACCGCACGGCCCCACAGGTTCTGGTCGATGGAAAATGGCGAGGCCGCCGATTGCTCAATGGGCAGGTTAATCTCTTCTGCAAAATCGATGGCCTTATCGCGGGTCCATGCATAATCGCGCGCTGGGGCGACGATCTCTAACGATGGATCCTGGGCGCGGAAGGACACCTCAAAGCGCACCTGGTCATTGCCCTTACCGGTACAACCGTGGGAAACGTGCGTTCCACCGTGCTCCTGCGCTGCCTTCACGAGGTGCTTGGTAATAAGCGGGCGGGAAATGGCAGATACCAGCGGGTACTGCTTCATGTACATGCCATTCGCCTTAATGGTGGGCACGCAGTATTGCTCCGCAAACTCATCTTTGGCATCGATAACGATGGACTCCACCGCACCGCAATCGAGCGCGCGCTGGCGTACGGACTCCATATCCTCGCCGCCCTGACCCAAGTCAAGGGAGACGGCGACAACGTCGCCGCCGGTCATCTTTGCCAGGTATGGAATGGCTACCGAGGTATCGAGGCCACCGGAATAGGCCAAGACTACGCGTGCAGACATGCTAAGACTCCTTCAATAATTGAAAAAAATTCGGTTAGATAAATAATATACGAGCGGATGCGAGAATGCCACTATTCTTTAAATCTTCTGCGCCTTCAGCCTTTCCGCCAATTCCGCACCGGTAACCCCCTCGCGTGCCAGCACAAAAATGGTGTCATCACCGGCGATGCACCCCACTACATCGTGCAGGCCCACGCGATCGATAAAGCTGGCGAGGTACTGCGCTGCTCCCGCCGGCGTGCGCAACATCGCGATATTCATCGAAGAATCGTGGGAGACCACCAATTCATCCAACATGCGCCGCAGCTTCTCGCGCGGTCCGCCCACCTGATCTTCGAATTGTTCCAGCTCGCCCGCGACCATATAGTACGAGCGCCCACCGTCTCGCTTGACCTTCTTCGCTCCCAGCTCATCAAGATCCCGCGACAGCGTGGCCTGCGTGATATCGATGCCTTCTGCCAACAAGAGCTCCGATAATTGCACCTGGCTCGTGACGCGATTGCGATCCAAAATTTCCAAGATCTTTGCCTGCCGGGCAGTTCGAGTGCTCGGGGTGCTCATCGCTAGCGGTTCTCCTTATTAATATCGAGCAGCCACACCAGCAGTGCCTTTTGGGCATGCAGGCGGTTTTCCGCCTCATCGAATACTCGGGATTGCGGCCCGTCGATGACCTCTGCGGTCACCTCGTTGCCACGATAGGCCGGCAGGCAGTGCAAGAAAATCGCGTCCTGCTTTGCCTTTGCCATCACATCTTTAGAGACCTGATAGGGCAAAAACGGAGTGCGCCTATCCTGCCCATCGTTTTCCTGGCCCATAGACACCCAGGTATCCGTTATGACTACATCGGCGCCGGCTACTTCCGCAACGTCATCGGTAACCGTGACGTTGCCGCGCTGCCGTGCGCGCTCGACAAATTCGGGACGAGGCTGGAACCCTTCCGGCGAAATGATGGAAATATCCATGCCAGCGGTAGCAAAGCCAAGCATATAAGAATTGGCCATATTATTATTGCCATCCCCAAGGTAGACCGCCTTGCGGCCAGCAAGATCGCCAAAGTTTTCCCGGCAGGTCAGAAGATCGGCCAAGATTTGGCAGGGATGCAGGTCATCGGAAAGAGCATTGACCAACGGAACCGTGGATGTCTCCGCCATCTGTTCCAGGTTGTCGTGGGCATAGGTGCGCCAGACGATTGCCTCCACGTAGCGGGACAAGACCGCGCCCGTATCCTGGTAGGACTCGCCCTTGCCCATCTGTGTGCCCGAAGAATCAACAGTAATGGCGCTGCCGCCCATATGCGCAATTCCGGTTTCAAAAGAAAAGCGGGTGCGCGTAGATGTCTTATCAAAGAGGACGGCTACCGTCTTTGGTCCCTCCAGAGGGCGCCGCGCAAACGGATCGGCCTTGAGCTTAACCGCGAGATCGAGGACTTCTTTTTGTTCCTCCGGGCTGAGGTCATCATCGGCTAAGAAATGGCGCAAGTTCATACTAATTCCTCCACAACGGTGCATAGCTTTTCTAGGGCAATATCAATTTCCTGCTGGGAAATGACCAGTGGCGGGGTAAGGCGCAAGACGTTCTCGCTCGGCGCATTGAGGATAATCCCCTGCTCAAATCCACGCTTGACGGCCTCGCGAGCCACCGGTGCATTTAATACAACACCTAGCATAAGACCGCGGCCGCGCACGTCGCTGACCCCGGAAATCTTCTTGACTTGCTGCGTTAAATCCTCGCCCTTTGCGCAGACCTCATTCAAGAATTTCTCATCGAGGGCATCAAGGACAACATTGGCCGCGGCACACGCCACGGGGTTTCCGCCAAAGGTGGTCCCGTGGGAACCTGGCTGGAACAGATCTTTGGCGCGCCCGCGGGTGATGGTTGCGCCGATGGGCAGTCCGGCGCCCAGCCCCTTGGCCATGGTGATAACATCGGGGGAAATATCTTCGAGCTCGTGGGCAAAGAACTGCCCCGTGCGCCCTGCTCCGGCTTGGACCTCATCGACGATCAGCAAAATGCCGTGTTCATCGCATAAATCAGAAACCGCCCGCATAAACCCGGCAGGGGCAGGAATGACTCCGGTCTCGCCCTGAATAGGCTCGAAGATAATGGCGGCGGTATCCGCGGCATCTTGCTCCACCAACTGGCGCAGGTAGTCGATATCGCCGTAAGGGTAAAATTCCACGCCGCTAGGCAGTGGACGGAATGCCTTTTGCTTATCGGGCTGCCCAGTCATGGCCAAAGAGCCCATCGTGCGCCCGTGAAAACCATGGTGCGCAGCAAGGATACGCCGCCTACCCGTGAGCCGTGCGAGCTTGAATGCCGCCTCGTTAGCCTCTGAGCCGGAGTTGCAGAAAAATACGCGCGCGTCGCTATCGCCTACCCGCTCAATCAGCTTTGCCCCGGCGTCGAGCACGGGTTGGGTGGCAAAAAGATTGGAGGTATGCACAAGGGTGCGGCTTTGCTTGGCAACAGCATCTGCTACCTCCGCATTGCCATAGCCCAAGGAATTCACGGCGATGCCGGCCAGCAGGTCAATGTAGGTTTTCCCATTTTCATCGGTAAGCGTGGACCCCTCCCCGGAGACCAGCCCGAGTGGCGGCTGGCCATAGGTATTGGCCAGCGTTTCTGACCACCGGCCGGTTAATGTTTCTTGCGTGCTCATGCGATATCGTCCTTCCTGAACACTGTGCCTTCGGGATAATCGTGCTTTTCGTAATCATCGGGCAGGACCATCGTTCCAATGCCGCCTGGGGTTAAAAGTTCAAGGAGCACGGAATGTCCTATTCGGCCGTCGATAACGTGCGCGGCGGATACCCCGCCCTGCACGGCATTGAGACAGGATTCCATTTTGGGAATCATGCCGGAGCTCAGGCCGGGAAGCAGTCCGCTAAGCTCATCGCTTTCGATTTTGGAGACTAGGGAGTCTTTATTCGGCCAGTCGGTATAAAGGCCTTCCACGTTGGTCAAGATGACAAGGCGTTCTGCTCCCAGTGCGCTCGCTAGCGCACCCGCGGCGCTGTCGGCGTTGATTTTATACACCTCGCCATCGGCTCCAGGTGCGATGGTTGAGACCACCGGGATACGGCCGGCTTCGATGATGTCCTTGACGGCTGCCGGATTGACCTCCACGATATCGCCCACCATCCCGATATCGGTCGCCTCTCCTTCTACATCCACAAACCGCTTGGTGGCGCGGAAAAGTCCAGCGTCTTCGCCACTTGTACCCACGGCGTAGGGCCCGTGCGAGTTAATGAGATTCACCAATCCGCGGCCGACTTGGCCAAAAAGGACCATCCGCACCACGTCCATGACTTCGGGTGAGGTGACGCGGAAACCGCCCTTAAATTCGCCTTCGATGCCAAGCTTATCCAGCATGGAATTGATCTGCGGGCCGCCGCCGTGGACGACAACGGGCTTTGCTCCGATGGTGCGCAGAAACACCATATCCGCCGCAAAGGCTTCCTTGAGCTCCTCATCCACCATGGCGTTGCCGCCATACTTGACGACGACGATTTTATCGCGGAAGTGTTGCAGCCACGGCAGGGCTTCAGCCAGCACCGTAGCGCGTTCTTGATTATTCAGTCCGGGAAACATTTCTCCTCCTAGGAGCTATACGCCGAGTTAATCTCAACGTAGGAGTAGGACAAGTCCGTGGTGCGGACGAACGCTGTGCCCTGACCGCCGGTGCCGAGATCCACGCGGACATCGATATCCGCCCCGCTCAAGTCCACATCGCGGGCTCCGGACGCGCCCGTCGAGTGCACGCATACCGGCTGGTCATTGAAGTAGACGGAGATATTGTCGGGGTCCATGTCTGCATCTGCCATGCCGACGGCGGCCAGTACCCTGCCCCAGTTGGGATCGGAGCCAAACATGGCGCACTTGAATAAATTATCCCGGCCCAGGGTGCGAGCGGCATTGAGCGCCTGCTCATCAGAGCCCGTGCCTTCGACGGTGATCTTGACGCGCTTTGTCACTCCCTCAGCATCGGCTTGAAGCTGATCCGCAATATCCGCGCAGACCTCTAGGATTGCCTGGTCCAACTCCTCTTCGCTGGGCTGCACGCCGGAGGCCCCAGAAGCCATGACGATCACGGTGTCATTGGTAGAGGTTGAACCGTCCACATCCAAGGTATTAAAAGTCTGTGCGCAGGCCTTTTCCAGCGAGCTTCGCAGGATCGCCGCGTCAGCGACGGCATCAGTAGTAATGCACACCAACATCGTGGCCAGCGAAGGCGCCATCATGCCAACGCCCTTGCCCATAGCGCCCACAGACCACCCATCGCCAGCAAAACCGGATTCCTTGGGAACGGTGTCCGTGGTCATAATGGCTGTGGCGGCGTCATTGCCGTGCTGTGGAGTCGTACCCACGTGGTTTATGACATCCGCGATGCCTGCAAGCGCATTGTCCATAGGTAGCGGCTCACCGATGAGCCCGGTAGAACAAATGGCAATATCCTTCACGGCGATGTCCGTGCTATGAGATAAGGCGTCCACCATGGCGCGCGCATCGGCATCGCCTTGCGCGCCATTGCACGCATTGGCATTGCCGGAGTTGATGACTACGGCACGCAACTGGCCATCCGCTACGGCCTCGCGGGAGACCTTAACGGGGGAAGCCACCACGCGGTTGCGCGTGAACACCGCCGCCGCGTCCGAGCGAGGGCCCTCGTTTACAAGCAAAGCCAAATCCGCTTTTCCGGAGGGCTTGATTCCGGCCTTTACCGCGCCGGCGCTAAATCCGGCGGGTCCTGTGATTCCTGGTGTAGTCATCAAATTCTCCTCTAAGTAATGCGCAGCCCTACGGGGCGACTGCGGCTTGGGGCAATCCCAAAGTTTCTGTCCATCCCAGCGCAAGGTTCATACATTGCACGGCGGCACCGGCGGTACCCTTGCACAAATTGTCTAGCGCCGCGGTGATGATGAGGCGGTGGGAATTTTCATCAACATGGGCTTGGATATGCACCATGTTTGTGCCCACCACGTTCTGGGTTTCCGGTTGCTGGCCTTCTGGCAGCACGAGGCAGAAAGGTTCATCGGCATAGAATTCCTCGAATGCGGTGCGCACCTGCTGCTTGCCGATACCCCCTTTCAACTCCGCCGTAATCGTCGCCAGAATCCCACGGGGCATGGGCGCAAGCACCGGGGTAAAACTCACGGACACCTCATCGTGGGAAAACGGTTGCAGGTTCTGCACGATTTCCGGGGTATGCCGATGGGTGCCGCCTGGTTTATAGGCCTTGACGTTTCCCATGGTCTCTGCGCCCAATTGCGCGACGGAAGCCTTCTTTCCCGCTCCGGAGACGCCGGTAACAGCAATCACGGAAAGGGTGGATTCCACTAGCCCTCGCGCAATAGCGGGCAGTGCCCCCAAGGTAATGGCCGTGGGGAAACATCCGGGCACGGCTACCCGGTTTGTGCCTTTAAGGTTTGACCTGTTTTCC
The DNA here is from genome assembly GCF_040225725.1 of Corynebacterium sp. KPL4015. Taxonomy (NCBI): domain Bacteria; kingdom Bacillati; phylum Actinomycetota; class Actinomycetes; order Mycobacteriales; family Corynebacteriaceae; genus Corynebacterium; species Corynebacterium sp. KPL4015. The sequence continues at coordinate 16,003 of NZ_JBEHGF010000020.1, forward strand.
GGGATTTCCGGGATGCCGTACGGCCACTGCCCCGCATAGTTCCCGCCGTAATAGGCTTTCCAATCGCTTTCCTTACGGAGCCGAAAGTCGGCGGCGCAATCGATGATCGTGACCTCATCTCCCAATTGCTCCGCGAGCCGCGACGAGTGTCCATGCGGCAAGCCCAAGAAGACGACGTCGTGTCCTACAAGTTCTTCGGGCGTGGTGTCAGCAATGACGCGATCTGCCAGTTGCGGGAGATGCGGCATAATTTCTGCGACGCGCTGGCCTACTTGGGAATTTCCCGTCAAGGAACCAATACGCAGGTCACCGGAATGATAGGCAGGGTGGGATAGCAGCAGGCGCAGAATCTCTCCACCGGCGTACCCAGTGGCCCCTGCCACTGCTACTGAAATCGTCATACCGGAAACTATAGCAAGAAATACGCTCTACTGTATGTTATTCAGTGAATTGGGTTACTTTTCCAAGGTCAAAGGGCATGAAAGTAATTAGTACGTTGCATGAAAACGCAGAACGGCGAAGACCCAGTGCCCAAGTGACCTATGCGCCACCGGACTCAGGATCTTCGCCTTTTAATGGAAAGGACTGGACTACTGGGTCTGCCCTATGCTCGCATTTCTGCGCCGAATCGCTGCTTGGCCAATTCGGCGGCCGTCGTGCGGTGCTCGTTGACCTCCTCATCGGTCAAGGTACGGTCCGCAGCGCGGAATTGCAGCTGGAAGGCCAAGGACTTCTTGCCTTCGCCCAATTGCTCACCGCGGAAAATATCGAAGAGGTCGACCGACTCGATGAGATCGCCGGCTCCCTCTTCCACCGTGGCGCGCACCTTTTCCGCTGGGATATCTTCATCCACCACCAGTGCGATGTCTTGGTGTAAGGCTGGGAATGCCGACAATACCGGCGCCGGGAAGCGTTCAGTCAGCGGCAAGGCCGTGATATTAAGCTCCATCGCGCACGTGCGCGGCGGCAAGCTGAGCGCCTCAAGAACCTGGGGGTGCAATTCGCCGGCGTAGCCCACGATGTCATCTGTTCCTGCCACCTTGATTGCGGCACACCGGCCTGGGTGCCACGGCAGGTGTTGCGCGGCCTCGACCTCGATATCAAGGCCCGCGGCGCGGGCAACCAGACGTGCGGATTCAATGGCATCCGCATAGGTGTAATCTCGGCCTTCGCCCCACGGGCCCTCGTGTTCCATCTTGCCCGTAGCGACGGTTGCCACGTGCAAGGGCTGCTCCGGAAGCGTGCGCAGGAGTTCTTCCACAACTTCATCGCCAGGGCGCTGGGCCACGGAGGGCATAGGAGACGATTCTGCGCGCTTGAATGCCACCTGCTGGAGGCCATAGAGCGCCAGGTCCTTGCGGCCGCGAGCTACGTTGCGGCCCAAAGCCTCAAGCGTTGCGGGAAGCAAGGTCGTGGCCAAGATGGCTTTGTCAGACTCCAACGGGTTCTGCACTGCCACGGTATTGCGGCGGGCATCGTCAGAGCCAAGGCCCCACACATCAAAGGTGTCGTTCGCGATAAACGGCGTGGGCAAAACCTCGGCATAGCCCGCATATGCCAAACCGTGGCCGATGGCGCGGCGGCGCTTTTGCGCTGGGGTCAAACCGCGACCGCCTGCCGGCGTGGGCAGAACGGTGGGGATATCTTCCAAGCCTTCAAGGCGTAAGACCTCCTCGATGAGGTCAACGTCCATGGAAATATCGGTGCGCCAGGTCGCGGGCGTGACTTTAAGTACCGAATCCGATTCTGCTTCGACGGAGCAACCGACCTCTTCTAGACGGGAGATAACGGTCTCGCGGGAGTACTCCACGCCGGCGTATTCGCTCGGCTTTTCCGCACGCAAACGGATGGCCTGTGGCTGAGTTACCTCACCAACGAGGGTGCGACCCTTTTCAATCGTTCCGCCCGCAATGGAGTGCAACAATGCACACGCTATGTCGAGGGCCACCTCGACGATAGCCGGATCGACGCCGCGCTCAAACCGGCGCGATGCCTCAGAAGAAAGCTTGTGCCGGCGAGAAGTGCGGGCCACGGTAATGGGATCCCAGATTGCGGACTCGAAGTAGACATCGGTGGTCTGGTCAGAAATCTCTGAACTCGTACCGCCCATAACACCGGCTAGGGATTGAATGCCGTTGTCATCACAGATGACCACGTCCTCACCAGCGAGTTCGCGAGTGACGTGATCGAGAGTCTCGAACTTTTCGCCTTCTTGTGCATTGCGAACCGTAAGGTCACCCGCGATTTCATTGGCATCGAAGGCATGCATCGGGGCGCCCAACAGCAACATGACGTAGTTGGTCACATCCGTTGCCACATTGACGCTGCGCTGGCCGGACAGCATGAGTTCGCGTTCCATCCAAAAAGGAGTGCGTGCCTGCGGATCGATGCCGCTTACCTTGCGCACGCCAAATCGCTGCGCCTTGGTTTCCTCGCGCAGATCGATATTGAGAAGCGATCCTTCGGCCGCTGGAACAGCAGAGGTATCGATTCCGGCGACCGCTGGATCGTCGGCGACGTCCTTAAACTCCAGATCAAAGGCGGAGGCGATTTCGCGGCTTAAGCCACGCGTTGATAGTGCGTAGCCGCGGTCTGGGGTGATATTGACGTCAAAATCAGTATCGGACAGGCCGATGACTGGACGGGCATCTTCGCCCACCATGTCCGCGACCTCATCACCGAGCACGATGATGCCGTTTGCCTGCGCGCCAAAGCCCAGCTCCGCAGCGGAGCACATCATGCCGTTGGAGATGTGATCATAAGTTTCGCGCGCAGCGATTTTGAAGCCACCGGGCAACTCTGCGCCCGGCAGGGACACTACGACGTAGTCGTGCAAGCGGAAGTTACGGGCACCGCAGATAATGCCCTGCAATTCACCGGTACCATTGGCCTGACCGACGTTGACCTGGCAGTACCGAATGGGCTTTTTAAACTGCGTGAGCTCCTCAATTTCTACAACCTGGCCAATGACCAACGGGCCAGTAGTCTCAGGGATAGGCTCATATCCTTCGGTTTCAAAGCCCACACGGACGAAACCGGAATCCATATCGGCAGCAGACACGCTCCAGTTCGGATTGGAAGCGCCAAGGATACGGGTAACCCAGTCTTGGGAAATAAGCATGATGTATCTATCCTTTCTGGGTTTTAAGCCTGTACGCCAAAGGGCAGGGTGAATCGGACATCGCCTTCAACCATGTCGCGCATATCGGTCAGTCCATTGCGGAATTGCAGGGTGCGCTCTAGGCCCATGCCGAAGGCAAAACCCGTATATTCTTCCGGATCAACACCTACCGCGCGCAGCACGTTGGGATTGACCATTCCGCAACCGCCCCATTCGATCCAGCCGGCGCCGCCCTTTTTATTGGGGAACCAGACATCTACCTCCGCAGAAGGCTCCGTAAAGGGGAAATAATTAACGCGCATGCGCGTCGTGGTTTCGGGGCCGAAGAGCACCTTGGCCAAGTGCTCGAGCGTTCCGCGCAGATGAGCCATGGTCAGGCCCTTATCCACGGCGAGGCCCTCCACCTGGTGGAATACCGGGGTGTGAGTAGCGTCCAGCTCGTCCGTACGGAAAACGCGCCCCGGGCAGGCGATGTACAGGGGCACATCGCGCTCGAGCATCGTGCGCACCTGAACAGGCGACGTGTGCGTGCGCAGAACCTGCTTGGAGCCTTCCTTGCCCACGTGGAACGTATCCTGCAGGGTGCGCGCTGGGTGATCCGGCTTGAAGTTCAGGGCATCGAAGTTAAAGTACTCTGCTTCGATTTCTGGACCATCGGCGATTTCCCACCCCATGCCAACGAAAATATCGGCGATGCGCTCCGATAAGGAGGTAATGGGGTGCAGTGCACCTGTTTGCGCTCGAGTCGTAGGAATCGTCACGTCGACGGTTTCGGCCTTCAGCTGGGCCTCGCGCGCCTGCTGCTCCAATTCCTCCTTGACCTGCGCAAAACGCTTTTCCATCTTGCCGCGGGCCATATTCACGGCCTTGCCGGCGGATTTGCGCTGATCCTTAGGGATTTGGCCGAGGGATTGGCGGGCTTGCGGGATATACCCGTTATCGCCTAAGTGCTCGCGGCGGGCAGCGGTGAGATCCTCTAGCGTCTCTGCTGCTTCGAAGGCTGCGATAGCCTTATCGGCCGCGGCCCCGAGGGCCTGTTCGGTCAATTCGATCTGCGGTGTATCGGACACGTACTTCGTACCTTCTTCTCGCGCGAAAACTAACGCGTGCAATCTTACTCTGTCACCGGGACACGGACAGCCCCAGGGACCCCTTTTTCATTCTCTACCGCGACCAAGCGCGCATGCGGCCTAGTCGTGGTCCTGTGCCTTGGCGGACTCGTACAAACAAATGCTGGCCGCAGTGGCAAGGTTGAGTGACTCCGCGCGCCCCCGCAGCGGGATACGTACCCGCATATCGGCCTCTTCAAGCAGCTCGCCCAGTCCGTGGGCTTCATTGCCAAAGAGCCAGGCGGTGGGTTGGGTGAGGTCGGCATCGGCAAGCTCTACTTCCCCATCCGCGGCCGTGGCGACAATTTGCATGCCAGACCGGCGCAGCTGCCCCAGTACGTCTTTGATATTTGGATCGCGCGCGACCGGGACGTGGAATAGGGAGCCGGCCGAAGCGCGGGCGACCTTGCTACCTAAGGGATCCACGGTCTCGCCAGCGAAAATGACGCCATCAGCGCCCATCGCATCCGAAGTCCTAATCAACGTCCCCGCGTTCCCGGGCTCCGAGGTAAGCACCGGCACCGAAATCAAATTCGGTTTACCATTGAGAATCTTTCCTGCGGACCACAAGACCGAGGAACTGCACAGGGCAAAAATTCCCGTAGTTGTCGCGGTATCGGCCAGGTGCTTTGCGGCCTTATCTGTAATGGGGTGGACGTAGACATCCATATACCCACAGGCCGTGACGATGTCCGCGAAGCGTTCCGCGGCCTTTTCCGTCACGAATACATCCGTGGCCGCACCCGTAGACACCGCAGCGTCCACGGCATTTTCGCCCTCAATAATGAACTGCTTCGCCTTCTTGCGGTTAGCAGCGCGGTGCAATTTCGCCGCGTTAACAATGCGCGGAGTGCGTTCGGTAAAGGCGGAGTCAAAGTCTAAATTCATAGGCTCTACCCTACCTTGGCCCCATTACGGCACGTTTCGCACCTTAGACATGACAAAGCCCCGCCAGAAATCCGGCAGGGCCTTGGCGCAATCGATTATTTCTGAAGGGGAACTCCGCGCGCGTCCTTGTCATAATCACCCGCACCAAGAAGAATCATGAAGAACTCAACGAGTACCCAGATTCCCAGCACGGCCCAGAAGAGGATGCCCAACAGGAACCAGAAGGTAAACCAGCCGATGATATTGAGCGATAACTGCACAATGGCATAGGTGGTGCGGCCGGTGTAGAAGTTATGCGCACCGACGCTGCCCAAGAAGAAGCACAGGAGCAAGGTAGCAACCCAAGACTTCTGGTTACCTGCAGCTACATATTGTTGCTGCGGATAGCCCTGCGGCGCATAACCACCGGATTGGAAATCCTGGGAGTAATACGGCTGATTCTGGCCAGGGAATTGGTTGGAACCAGAGTTTCCTTCTGGTTGCTCACGGTTATACGGGCTCGTCATAGCTTGGCGGTCTCCTTGCGAATACTGGTTTTATAGACTCATTAATCTAGCACACAGCGTGCACGACTTTGGCGAGCATCAGGCGTTGAGATAGCACGAAACCCACCCCACGCCGGGGATTAACCGGTGATGGAGTGGGCAAGCAGCTATGTAGCTGAGAAGGCTTACGCAGCCTTCGGTGCGTTGACGTCCTCAGGCAGGGCAGCCTTGGCGGTCTCGCACAGTGCGGAGAAAGCCTCGAAGTCGTTGACGGCGAGCTCGGCGAGGATCTTGCGGTCTACCTCGATCTCAGCCAAGCGCAGGCCGTGGATGAGGCGGTTGTAGGTGATGTCGTTCATGCGGGCAGCAGCGTTGATGCGCTGGATCCACAGCTTTCGGAACTCAGACTTACGCGCACGACGGTCGCGGTAAGCGTAAGTCATAGAGTGCAGCCACTGTTCCTTGGCCTTACGGTACAGGCGGGAACGCTGGCCACGGTAGCCCTTGGCGGACTTCAGGATCGCGCGACGCTTCTTCTTTGCGTTAACTGAGCGCTTTACTCGTGCCACAGTAATACTTCCTTAAATTCTGATTGAGATGATGGATGTGGGTTGATTGGGCGCTTTTAGGCGCGACCGAGCAGGCGCTTGACGCGCTTGGTGTCTGGCTGGGAGACGGACTCGGTGCCCTTGAGGCGACGGGTGCGCTTGGAAGGCTTGCCCTCCAGCAAGTGGCGGCGGTTTGCCTGCTCGCGGCGCAGCTTGCCGGAACCGGTCACCTTGATGCGCTTTGCGGTGCCCTTGTGGGTCTTCTGCTTCATGAGTATAAGTCCTTAAATCCTACGTGGAATATGGTTTACTTTTTGCCCTTACGAACCGGACCCAAAACCATGGTCATATTGCGACCATCCTGCTTGGGGCGGGACTCAACTACGCCAACCTCAGCGACGTCATCGGCCAACCGCTCCAAAAGCCGGAAACCCAGCTCCGGTCGCGATTGCTCGCGGCCGCGGAACATGATGGTCACCTTGACCTTGGATCCCTTTTCCAGGAAGCGAACTACGTTACTCTTCTTGGTCTCATAATCGTGATCGTCGATCTTCGGACGGAACTTCTGTTCCTTCACCACGGTCTGCTGCTGGTTCTTACGAGATTCGCGAGCCTTTTGGGCCTGCTCATACTTGAACTTGCCGTAGTCCATGATTTTGGCAACTGGGGGCTTAGCCTTAGGAGCTACCTCGACCAAATCCAGGTCAGCTTCATAGGCAAGCTTGCGGGCATCATCGGTGCGGACGATACCCACCTGTTCACCACCGGGGCCGACAAGACGGACCTCGGGTACTCGGATACGCTCATTAATGCGAGCTTCAGCGCTGATTGTGGTTCTCCTCGATTAGGGTTTTGGGTAATGAGTTCACCTACCGTGGACCACAAACGAATCTAACCCGGTCTGCCAAAGACAGCCGGGAGATCTCACAGAGCCAGACGCGGACGTCTGGTTACCTTTACCGTTATCCAACGAACTTTAAGTCCGCGGCATCGGGTGGGAGAATCTCCGCTTGTGACCCAGGTTCCTGCAAAAGGTACCTTGGGCGGTAGTGGATCTGACACTAGCAGCCCGCTACCACTTAAAGCAAACCGCAGAATACTAGGCATCCTCGCAGGTGGAATCGGGCTCTAGTTTCCCATCCTCAATGGCTTTGTCGATGACCTTGAGGACGTCATCGGCAAGATCATCGATCGCGGCGGAGCCACTTTCATAATCCTCGCCTTCGACGATGACGCTTAGGGCTACTCCTACCCTTTTGCCGTCCTTTTCATGCACGCCGAATTGGCGGAATGTGTAGTCATCGCTATTTTCATCGAGCCCCCAGCCGCTCTTTGCCCGGGTGCTTGCATGTTTGGATAGGCCAACGCTTTGCCATTCCACAATGTCATTTAATACCTCATGGACGTATTCGGCTTCCTTGATGCAGGGCAATTGCGCGCCGAAATTCGCCTGCTCCTGCAATGGCCAGGTGGAGTAGCCAAAAGCGTCAGCTTCAATGGAGGCCTTCGAGTCGTGCTCACGCAAGAGCTTTTCCACCGCCTCCGAGGCCACGCCTTCTTCCCACTGCACCTGCGACCACAATGCGTACGCGGCATCATTATCGGATTCTTTGATGGCCAGATCCACCAAGGACGGATCGGCGCCGTCTTGCAGCGCCGTAATGGCAATGGGCACTTTGATGGTGGACCAAGCCGGTCCATCGCCTGTGTCTCCCGCAGAAATTTTTTCTTCGCCGGCGGAGATAGCCACTCCGACATGGGCGTCATAGTCCTTGGACAACGACTCAACGGCGCGCCCCAGATCTTTGGTGAGCGCCGCATCGGCTTTAGCGCTCACGCTTGCCGATGCCCCTTCCCCCGCCGTATCCGCCGCCTGCTCGGGGGACGAGCACGCCGCCACGGCAGCAAGCGATACCGTCGCGAGTATCGCTCCCATTCTCCGCCGTAGATTCATTCCTCACAGACTAGCCCATGTTTTAGAAAGGGGACAATTTTTCGCAGAAACTATCTCCTTAGTTTTTAGGGCAACATTTCCTTGAGGTAGCCGCCAGTATAGGAACCTTCTACCTGTGCGACTTTTTCCGGAGTACCCTGCGCGACCACGGTGCCGCCACCGGCACCACCTTCTGGGCCCATATCCACAATCCAGTCTGCAGCCTTGATGACATCGAGGTTGTGCTCAATGATAAGCACGGAATTACCCTTATCTACCAAGCCTTGAATCACCAGCATTAACCGGCGAATATCCTCAAAGTGCAGACCGGTTGTCGGCTCATCCAGGATATAGATGGTGCGGCCATTGGTGCGCTTTTGTAGCTCCGAGGCAAGCTTCACGCGCTGGGCCTCACCGCCGGACAACGTGGTGGCGGCTTGGCCGAGGCGGACGTAGCCCAAGCCGACATCGACAAGCGTGGCCAAGTAGCGGTGGATGGACGTAATGGGCTCAAAGAAGTCCGCTGCCTCTGAGATGGGCATATCCAGCACTTCCGCGATGCTTTTGCCCTTGTAGTGGACCTCCAGGGTTTCGCGGTTATAGCGCGCGCCCTCGCAGACCTCACACGGGATATAGACATCCGGCAGGAAGTTCATCTCGATCTTGATGGTGCCATCGCCCTGGCAGGCCTCGCAGCGTCCACCTTTGACGTTGAAGGAAAATCGCCCGGCCTTGTAGCCGCGCACCTTTGCCTCTTGGGTCTCCGCAAAAAGATTGCGAATCTTATCAAAGACGCCGGTATAGGTAGCCGGGTTGGAACGCGGTGTACGGCCAATCGGGCTTTGATCCACCTGCACCAACTTATCTAGGTGCTCGATGCCCTCCACACGCTTGGCACGCCCAGGAACCTGTCGGGCGCGGTTGAGGTTATTAGCCAAGGTCTTTGCCAAGATCTCATTGACCACGGTGGATTTGCCGGATCCGGACACACCGGTAATGCACACCAGCACGCCGAGCGGAATCTCGACATTAATTCCCTTGAGGTTATTTTCCCGTGCGCCGACTACCTTCAGGGTGCGGTCTTTATCAATCTCGCGGCGGTGATCAGGAACAGCCAGCACCTTGGAACCGGACAGGTACTGCCCCGTTAAGGACTCCTCTACCTTCTCCACGCCGGCGGGCTCGCCTTGGTAAACCACTTCTCCGCCGTATTCACCGGCGCGCGGGCCCACATCCACCAGCCAATCGGACGAGCGGATGGTGTCTTCATCGTGTTCGACCACGATGAGCGTATTGCCAATATCGCGCAGGCGCTGCAGAGTTGAGATCAAGCGGTGATTATCGCGCTGGTGCAAACCAATGGACGGCTCGTCCAAGACGTACAAAACGCCTGCCAGCCCGGAACCAATCTGCGTGGCTAGGCGAATGCGCTGGGCCTCGCCGCCGGACAGGGTCGAAGCACCGCGGTCCAGGGTGAGGTAATTAAGCCCCACGTCCAATAAGAAACGCAAGCGGGCCTGGGTTTCCTTCAGCACCGCTCCCGCGATAATTTCCTCACGGTGCCCCAAGACGAGCGAATCCAAAAACTCTGAGGCATCCTCGATAGACAGGGCGCTTAGCCCCGCGATGGACTGCTCACCATGCGAGGTCGACGCCAAGCGCACGGCGAGGATTTCCGGCTTCAGGCGCGTTCCCTTACACGTGCTACACGGCACCCGGCGGGTGTATTGCAGCAGGCGATCCTTTTGGGACTGCGAATCCGTGGTATCCAATTTGCGGTGTAGGAAGCCTACTGCGCCCTCAAAGGGCGCGGTCCAATTGCGCTGGCGGCCATAACGGTTCTTATATCGCACTCGCACTTCGGTTTCGGTACCGTAAATCAACGCATCGCGCTGCTCCGCCGTCAGCTCGCTGACCGGGGTCTGTGGATCAAAGCCCATGGCTTTGCCCAAACCTTCCACGAGTTTCACGAAGTACCGGGAGTTCGGGCTGGAATGCCACGGCTGCACGGCATCGACGGCAGGGGCGTCCGGATCCGGAATGAGCAGGTCTACATCCACTTCGAGCTTGGTGCCCAAGCCATCACAAACCGGACAGGAGCCAAAGGGCGCGTTAAAGGAAAACGCACGCGGCTCGTACTCCTCGATGGTCAGCGCATGGCCATTGGGGCAGGCCGCCTTTTCAGAATAGGTATGCGTGAGTTCCTCTTTATCAACGAACTCGATGGTGACGAGGCCATCGGCAAGCCGCAAAGCCGTTTCCACGGAATCGGTCAAGCGCTGCTTCTGGGAGGCTTTGACCTGCAACCGGTCCACTACCACCTCAATGGTGTGCTTAACCTGCTTCTTCAGCTTCGGCGGATCGCTTAATTGGTGGGTCTCACCATCCACACGCACGCGGGAGTAGCCCTGCGCCGAAAGATCTTGGAAAAGGTCAACAAACTCGCCCTTGCGCTTGCGCGCTACCGGGGCGAGCACCTGGAACTTCAGCTTTTCTTCCTGCTCCAGTACTGCATCAACGATCTGCTGCGGCGTCTGGCGCTCGATAACGGCATCGCACTTGGGGCAGTGCGGAGTGCCAGCGCGTGAGAAGAGCAGGCGGAGGTAATCGTAAATTTCCGTAATCGTGCCCACGGTAGAGCGCGGGTTGTGGTTCGTGGATTTCTGATCGATGGACACCGCCGGCGATAAGCCACCGATGTATTCCACGTTGGGTTTATCCATCTGGCCCAAAAACATCCGGGCATAAGAGCTCAACGATTCCACGTAGCGGCGTTGGCCCTCCGCGAAGATGGTATCGAAGGCCAGCGAGGACTTACCGGAGCCCGAAAGCCCAGTAAAAACCACCATTTTATCGCGCGGAATATCGATATCCACGCCCTTGAGATTGTGTTCCCGTGCGCCTCGCACAATCAATCGTTCTGCCACTGCGCTCCAGCCTCCAGATCCTAGATTTTAATCTCCCCTTGAATGTACCCGTAAGCTGGAACGTATGACTAACGAGCTACATCTTCATCAAATCTCCGTTTCGGAGATGGACAATAACTGCTACCTGCTCACCGCCGGCGATCAAGGCTTGCTTGTCGATGCCGCCGATAACGCCCCCGCCATCCTCGACATGGCGCGCGAGGCAGGCGTTGACATCACCGCCGTTCTCACCACGCACCGCCACTGGGATCACGTGCGGGCTCTCGGCGAGGTTTTGGAGGCCACCAACGCAAAACACTACGCCTCCTTTATTGATTCGCCCGCCATTCCGGAAGACGTGGACGTTGAGCTGCGCGAGGGCGATTCCATCGACTTTGCCGGCATGAAATTGCCGATCATCATCCTGCGCGGCCATACCCCCGGCGGTGTGGCGCTAGTGGCCACCGTTAACGGTGTCACGAACCTCTTTGTGGGAGATTCCGTATTCCCCGGTGGCTTGGGTCGAACGACCTCTGAAGGCGACTTTGTGCGGCTATATAAGGACGTCACCAAGCGCCTCTTCGAGGAGTTCCCAGATAACGCCATCATCCGCCCGGGGCATGGCAAGCCCACCACCTTGGGGGAAGAACGCCCCAAGTTGGGTGATTGGTGGGAGCGCCGTTGGTGATCTAGGCGGCTATTTCAGCGTATAATGGTCAATCACACGATTGGTCTAGAACAACGAGCTAAGGAGCTTAAAGGACTATGATTCGCAAGTTTGCCCACCCCATGCTGGCATCGGTATTTGTATGGGAAGGTGTAGACGACCTGCGCAATGCCTCGGAGCACACCAAGGAAACCGAAGGCTTCCTCAAGACCCTGCGCAAGTTCGTCCCCTCCGGTTACAAGAACCTGATTCCCAATGATCCGGAACTAGCTACCCGCGCCCTCGGCGGCGCAAAGATCGGTGCAGGTACCACCTTGGCTCTGGGCAAGGCACCACGCACCTCCGCAGCCGTGCTGGCTGCCGCTACCCTGCCCAACTTGGTGGGCAAGAATAACTTCTGGGCCGCAGATAATAAGAAGGACAAGGAAGACCGTCGCAACGGCTTCATTACCAACACCGCCCTGCTCGGCGCACTCTTTATCACCACCCAGGACACCGAGGGCAAGCCATCCCTGCGCTGGCGCGCGCAGAAGGCCGGTGAGCGCACGAATAAGAAGATTCAGCAGGCGCTGCCCACCAAGTCTGAGTCCCAGGAAAAGCGCGAGGAGCTTTCCGCTCGCGCCAACGAGCTGTCCAACAAGGCCGGCGACTGGTTCAATGAAACCTCTCAGAAGGCGCAGGCCTATGTGGATGACAACAAGGATGACTGGCAGTCCACCGGTCGCGGCCTTCTCGATACCGCAAAGTCCTATGTCGATGACGCCAAGGACTACGTCGATGACAACAAGGAAGACTGGCAGGATTCCGGCCGCGACTTCTTGGACAACGCGAAGTCCTTCATCGAGGACTCCGTAGATAGCGCCAAGTCCTACGTTGATGACAACAAGAAGGACTGGCTGAAGTCCGCTGAGTCCAACGCTAAGACCGCCCGCAAGGGTGCCGTCAAGGCCGCGAACAAGGCACAGAAGCGCGCCGATGATGCTGCATCGAAGCTCGACAAGGCAGACTCCAAGCGCGCTGCTAAGAAGGCTTCCAAGCAGGCAGATAAGCTGCAAAAGAAGGCTAATAAGAAGATCGAAGCCGCTATCAAGAAGATTGAAAAGCGCGCTAAGTAATTCGCCTTATCCCTCGCACACGGCCCAGCCCTTACGCTGGGCCGTTGTTCTTTGTCACGGCAAGGTCTAAACTCGAACCTCCCCTACACGGCACGCGGATGCGTGTCCACCCCATATTTTCGTGTTTCATTCTGAGGAGTCTTGTGAACTCTGCACCGAAGAATTCTCCAGCCACTCATTCTCCCGCTAACGCATCTTCATCCCGCCGCGCGGATAACGCTGGAATTTCCGGCATCGAAGCCGAGCAGAACTATGTCGATGGCCTTTTTGACCGCCTCGATGATGAGGTGGCCGCGGCTAATGCACGCTTGAACGAAGTCCAGGCCGAGGTCGACCCTGCAACCCCCGATGCCGATGCCCTAGTGCGCCGCGAGACGGAATACCACGGCCTCCAGGCCAAGTTGGATCGCCTGAACGTGGCGCAAATGGGGCTCGTTTTTGGCCGTATCGATATCGATGCTCCCGGCGATAACCCAACTGATGAGGGACTGGACCGCCGCTATATCGGCCGCATGGGTTTGGATGCGCGCGAAGAAAACTATCGCACCCTCCTGCTGGATTGGCGCGCGCCCATGGCTCGCCCCTTCTACCTCGCCACCACGGCCCAGCCAGAGGGTGTGCACACGCGCCGCCAGATCCGCATGACCGGGCGCACGGTCACTGATGTCAATGACGAGGCCTTAGATGGCCCAGGTGTGCGCGAGGAAGAAGCAGGCGTGGCAAGCGAATCCGCCCTGTACTTTGCCATGCAACGCGCCCGCACGGGACACATGACATCCATCGTGGAAACCATTCAGCGCGAGCAGGACGAAATCATCCGGGATAATACCCGCGGCGTGATGGTGGTAGAAGGCGGTCCCGGCACCGGCAAGACTGCCGTCGCGCTGCACCGCGTTGCCTACCTGCTCTATACCCACCGCGAACTGCTATCTTCCACCGGTGTACTCATCGTTGGACCCAATACTAATTTTTTGGACTATATTTCCCGCGTCCTGCCAGAACTCGGTGAAACCGGCGTCGTGCTCTCCACCATCGGTGGGCTATTCCCCGGCATTACACCCACCCATACCGAGGGTCTTGTGGGCCGCGAAATTAAAGGCAGCGAGGCCATGGCGGAAATCCTGAGCGCTGCAGTCAAGGATTATCAGCAGGTGCCGAATGAGGCTCGGGACATCACCGTGGATGGCCTGACCCTGACCATCACGCCGTCCATGGTGAAGAGGGCGCGCACCCGCGCCCGCCGCTCACGCAAGCCGCATAACCAGGCGCGCGAGGCGTTCATCGAGCACTTCGTAGAGGACCTGGCCCAGGAGATGGCCACCAAGGTGGGCACGGATCCCCTGGGCGGGGAAAACCTCCTAAGCCGCGCGGATGTGGACCAATTCCACGACGATCTTGCCATTGATGAGTCCGTGGTCAGCTGCATCGATGATTTTTGGCCCCAGCTTGATCCCTCTGAGGTCCTCGCCGCATTATTGTCGTCCCGCGAGCTCATTGCCTCGGCTGCCCGTGGCTACGATGAGGAGACCCAAGCCGCCTTGTACCGCGCAGATGGCTACGGTTGGACCGATTCCGATGCTGCCCTATTGGATGAGTTGGCCGTCCTCATCGGGCTGCCCAGTCCTGAGGAGAAGAAGACGGCCAAAGACGCCGAGTGGCGCGAGCAGATCGCGGATGCAGAAGATGCGTTGGATATCCTGTCATCTTCTGAATCCACCGATAACGACGATGACATGTTTGAGGCGGAAATTCTCTCGGCGCACGACGTGATCGACGCGGAAACCCTAGCGCAGCGCCAGGAGGTGCGGGATACGCGCACCACCGCGCAGCGTGCCCGGGAGGATCACACGTGGGCCTTTGGCCACATCATCGTGGACGAAGCGCAGGAACTTACCCCGATGGAATGGCGGATGCTCTTCCGCCGCTGCCCGTCGCGGTGGATGACGCTGGTGGGCGATACCTCGCAGACCGGTTCCCCGGCCGGCGTGGATGACTGGGGCGAGACCTTGGAGCCGTTCATCGCCCAGCGCTTCCGCCACCACCTCCTTACCGTCAACTACCGCACACCTGAGTCCATTACCGAGCTTGCGAATGGCCTATTGGCCTCCATTAATCCGGATGCCACCCCTGCCATTGCTATTCGCGATGGCGGGCCGGTGCGTCGGCTTGACGATGCCGACTTCAGCCCCGGCGTCACCACCGAGGACGATGGGCGCCTGACCGCAATCATTGACGCCACGAACGCCGAATCCGTCAAGGGCCTCGAGTTCGACCACGTAATCGTGCTTAACCCGCGCGAGATTGTTGATGCTTCCCCGCAGGGGCTGCAGAATTTATACGTCTGCATCACTCGGGCCACGCAGACGCTGACCCTGGTAGGAGATACTGGGGATGTGATTTAGCCAGTTAGGATCACAAAACCCACCGCGCGACTCCAGAAAAGGACTCGCTGCGGTGGGTAAGGCGAAGCCTAGATTAGTTGACGGTGTGAACGATCATGACGTCACAGTCGGACTGGCGCGCCACATCTGCCGGCACCGAGCCAAGCAAACGGCCGGTCAGGGAATTAATACCGCGGTTACCAACGATGAGCAGGTCTGCATCATTGTCGTTGACAATGGACATGAGGGCTTGTACCGGCGTGCCAGGGCGGACTGCGGTTTCCACCTTGGAAACCCCGTGCTTTTCCGCTTCTTCCCTACCCGCCTGCAGGTTAGCTTCAGCCTTCTCATCACCGAGAATAGTGACGGAATCCTGGCGCAAGGTCTTCGAGGCCTGCTCTTGATTCTCGTAGTAAGCACAACCGACGATCAGCGTGGCATCGAATGCAGCGGCAATCTTGGCTGCTCGCTCCACGGCGAGGAGGGAGGACTTGGAACCGTCAGTACCGACAACAATCGTGCTGTAGTCGCTCATGATGACCTTTCTTTGTGGGTGTGTACCCTATCTATTCTAGTGTGCCAACTTGGCGTTACTGCAAGTGTAACAATGAAAAATGATTAACGTTTTTCACTCGTGTTGACCACCACGACATCCACCTTGGATTTATGGGTAAGTTCAGTAGGCACTGAACCGAAAACGCGTCCGCGCACGGAATTGACGCCGCGATTGCCCACGACCAAGAGCTCAACGTCGTATTTCTCCGTAACCTCAATTAAGGCGTTGACAGGGTCACCGGGGGTGGTGACCACCTCAATATTTTCCGCGCCTTCGGACTCTGCAATCCGCTGCGCATTCGTGAGGTAAGTATTCGCCATTTCCTCGCTGACCACCGGTAGCCGGGATCCTTCCCCGCTGGGGGCACCGAGCATGGAGCCTGAATGATTATAGGCTGCGGAGACGATGATGAGCTTGGCGTCATATGCCCGTGCCATTGATGCCGCCGAACGCACTGCGCGCAGGGAAGTTTCGGAGCCATCGGTACCGACGGCGATGGTGTGATACGTAAGCATGATTCTCCTTGCTGGTGAATAACTAGGTCGGCACATTGAACCGGCTTATTAAGTCGCCCCCAGTATAGTCAGGACGCTGAATCAATAAGCCCAAGGTTGCAGGAGTGCGCACTTTTAGGGGGAAAGCGTTATTGGGCCCCTGCGCGTGCTGCTAGATTCCAGCGTCTTTCAGGCCGCGCAATTCCTTCTTCAAATCCGCAATCTCATCGCGCAGCCGCCCGGCCAGTTCGAATTTCAGCTCGCGCGCGGCAGCGCCCATCTGTGCCTGCAGGTCATTAATGAGAGCCTCAACCTCATCGGTAGCCATGCTGGAGACATCGCGCTTTTCCACCACCGCCGAAGGATCCGACTCGGCTACCTCTTCCCCATTGTTTTCGTAGACCTGATCCAAAATATCGGCGATCTTCTTGCGCAAAGGCTGCGGATCCACGCCGTGTTCCTTGTTATAGGCAATCTGCTTCTCGCGGCGGCGCTCAGTTTCATCGATGGCTTCCTGCATCGAGTCTGTGATTTTATCCGCATACATGATGACCTCGCCCGATACGTTACGCGCAGCGCGGCCAATGGTCTGGATGAGCGACGTCGTCGAGCGCAAGAAGCCCTCCTTATCCGCATCGAGGATGGCCACGAGCGAGACCTCGGGCAAGTCCAAGCCCTCGCGCAATAGGTTAATGCCCACGAGCACGTCGAATTCACCCTGGCGCAATTGACGCAGGAGTTCCACGCGCTGCAGCGTATCGATATCCGAGTGCAGGTAGCGGACCTTAATCCCCTGCTCCAAGAGATAATCCGTCAGGTCTTCTGCCATGCGCTTGGTCAAGGTGGTAACCAATACGCGCTCCTGAGAGGCAATGCGACCACGGACCTCATCAATGAGGTCGTCGATCTGGCCCTTGGTGGGCTTCACCGTCACCTTAGGATCAACCAGACCGGTCGGGCGAATGACCTGCTCGACAAACTCGCCGCCGGAGGAGGTCATTTCGAAATCACCCGGCGTAGCAGACATGTAGACGGTCTGGCCGACGCGCTCCTCAAACTCGTCGAAGGTCAGTGGCCGGTTGTCCACCGCGGAGGGAAGGCGGAAGCCGAATTCCACCAGGTTTCGCTTGCGCGACATATCGCCTTCGTACATGCCACCAATCTGCGGCACGGTCACGTGGGACTCATCGATGATGGTAAGAAAGTCCTCCGGGAAATAGTCCAAGAGCGTTGCTGGCGCAGACCCTGCCGGGCGGCCATCCACGTGGCGGGAGTAGTTCTCAATGCCGGAACAAAATCCCACTTGCTCGATCATCTCTAGGTCATATTCCGTGCGCATGCGCAGCCGCTGCGCTTCCAGGAGTTTGCCCCGGTTTTCTAGATCTTCTAGGCGCTCAGCCAATTCTTCCTTGATATCGGCCACGGCCTTTTCCATGCGTTCTGGGCCGGCCACATAGTGCGTGGCGGGGAAAATGCGCACTTCATCGACCTGCTCGATAACATCACCTGTCACCGGGTGGATATAGTACAGCGAGTCAATATCATCACCGAAGAACTCAATGCGCACCGCGCGCTCTTCATACGCCGGAATGATATCGACCGTGTCGCCCTTAACGCGGAAGGTACCGCGGGTAAAGCCCACATCGTTGCGCTCATATTGGATATCTACTAACAGCCTTAAGAAACGGTCCCTATCGAGCTCCTCGTCGACGGCGATAATCACCGAGCGATCCAAATAGGATTGCGGAGTGCCCAGGCCGTAGATACACGAGACCGAGGAGACCACCACGACATCGCGCCGCGAGAGCAGCCCAGAGGTGGCCGAGTGGCGCAGGCGCTCGACGTCCTCATTGATGGAGGAGTCTTTTTCGATATAGGTATCGGTCTGCGCGATATAGGCTTCTGGCTGATAGTAATCGTAATAGGAGACGAAGTATTCCACCGCGTTATTGGGCAATAATTGGCGCAGCTCATTGGCCAGCTGTGCGGCCAAGGTCTTATTGGGCGCCATGACGAGCGTGGGTCGCTGCTGCTTTTCAATCAGCCACGCGGCCGTCGCGGATTTACCAGTACCGGTTGCGCCCATGAGCACAACGTCGCGCTCATCGCGGTTGAGGCGCTCATTAAGTTCCTCGATAGCCGCAGGCTGGTCACCTGCGGGTTCATAATCAGAAACGACCTGAAACTTGCCGGGGGTACGTTCTACCTCGCCGACGACGCGGTGTTCAGAATTTGGAATAAGGGGATGTTCAGCAGCAAAAGCCATGCCCGCTATTCTACTGCTTGGACGCTCCTGCTAGCCATTTCACGGCAGCGCGGCCTGAGCGGTGTGCAGCCACTGGTCGAGCTCCCCTGTCGGTTCCCAGAGCGCGTAGACCGACGAGGAATCAGAGCACATCGCTTGATTGATGCGCCGGCGCAGCCACGCCTTAGATTGCGGCGTGTACAGGGACGCTAGATCCGTCGAGGCTACGCCGTCTGGCAGGCCATCGGCAGGCAGCTTCGTCAGCGCCCCTAACGCGATGACCGCTTCGGCTTCATCGGAATCGAGCACTCCAGTGCCGCACGAGCGCTGAAAGTGCCGGAGATCAAAAGAACCATCCCGCAGGCTATCGAGTACGTCTCGCGCCGCGTGATTATCGAATGGTCCAGTGCCCCAAGTTCCCACGCTCAAATAGTGTAGGGGCCAAAAGTAAACGTTAATAGGAAAATGCGTTAACGCTACTTACCAAAAAGGTTAAGGTTAAGAAGACGCCGCTTCGATCTCATCGCAGACCTCAGCCGCGCGCTCTGCCAATTGTTCCTGCGTGCCGTTATTGTCAATGACATGGCTTGCTGCTGCAAGGCGCTTGTCATCAGAAATCTGGGCGTTAATCCTTTTGCGCGCGTCTGCCTCATCGAGTCCGCGGAACTCCACGAGGCGACGCACCCTCTCTTCTGGATCCACGTCAACGACGATGACAAAATCCATATCCCCGTCAAGCCCATTATCAACCAGCAACGGCATGTCATAGACCGTAAAATCAACGCCTTCTTCGCGCGCGGCGGCGAATCGCCGCTGGGTCTCTTCTTGGATGCGCGGGTGGGTAATCGAATTGAGAAGCTCGGTGTGCTCCTTGTCCACGAACGCGCGGCGGGCAAGTTCCTTGCGGTCGAGGCTGCCGTCTTCCTGCAGGATGTCCTCGCCGAATTTCTCCGCTAGCTCGGCCAAGGCCGGTTGGCCAGGCTTGACGATGTCCCGGGCAATACAATCTGCATCCACCACCCGCCAGCCGCGCTGGGCGCACAGCTTCGCTACCGTAGATTTCCCGCTGCCGATTCCCCCGGTTAATCCGATTAGCTTCATAAGACACCAGGGTACGCGAAAAGGAGCCCGGCACGACTGCCTGGGCTCCTTGCTGCGGAATTTAAGAGTGCCTTTAGGACTCGAGTTCTTCTTCCGGCTTTGGATGAACCTGCAAGAGTTCATCGCTTGGGGTGACAGCGCCGGTAGCGCCGCTCACGGAACCAAATTTCTTGGCGTTAGTAACAACGACCGGGGTAATCAGGTTGTAGTTCTTGGACTTGATGAAGTCTGCGTCAAAGCTGATGAGCTTATCGCCAGCGGACACGCGCTGCTTCTTTTCCACATGAACATCGAATCCCTCGCCGCCCAGTTCCACGGTATCCAGGCCAACGTGGATGAGCAGCTGTACGCCGCTGTCCAGGTTAAGCCCGATCGCATGGCCGGACTTTTGGACGGTGAGCACGGTGCCATCGGCAGGCGCGTAGACGGTATTGCCAGTTGGCTTCACGGCAGCGCCCGGCCCAAGCTTGGCGCCGGCAAAGATGGGATCCGGCACCTCAGACAGGTCCACGGCCTCGCCCTCCAAAGGAGAGTCCAGCGCGATGGTTGCCTGTTTCGCCTCCTTGGTGGCGATCCCGGTGGCGGAGGCAACCCCCGCAGCCTGTGGATTCTCAGAACCATCGGACTCATCATCGGATCCTCCGATGATGCGGGACTCGGAGCGGCTAGCAACCTCTTCGACACTCTCGTTATTTTCTCGGGCGATGCGTTCAAGATCGGCCTGCTTTTCCTCTGCAGTGCGGTAGCCAAACAGCAGCGTGAGGAAGAAGGAGGTGAAGAATGCCACGGCGATGCCGATGATGTAGCCCAGCTCCGGGGACATGGCTGGAGTGGTCAAGATGGAGGTGAAGACGAAGGCATTAGCGCGGACATCGAAAAGCCCCATCACTGCACCACCCACGGCACAACCTGGCAGCAGGCGGTAGTAGGTGCGGCGGAAGCGGAGCAATATGCCGTAGAGAGACGGCTCCGAAATACCGCCGAGCATGCCGGCTGCAAAGGCACCGACGGAGACCTGGCGCATGGAGTTGTTCTTTTCCCTCATGGAGATGACCATCACGGCGCCGGTGACGCCGAAGCAAGCAAAGTTCCACGCACCCATGGGGCCCTGAATGAAGTCGTAGCCGTAGGTCGTGATGTTTTGAATCATGATCACGTTGAGCGGCCAGTGCAGGCCCATGGGCACCAGGAATGGGTACAGCAGCGGAATGACAATGGCCAAGATGAACGGCGAGAAATCATTAATTTGGAACAGTACCCAAGAGATACCGTTGCCCACGCCGATGCCGAATGGACCGAGCAGGAAGGCCGTTGCCGGAATCATGATGAGCAGGGAGAAGAACGGCACGAAGACCATGTGCACGGCGCTCGGGATGATCTTCTTCAAGCCCTTTTCCACCCAGAACAGGCCGATAGCGGCCAAGATCGGGGGGAATACCTGGGAGCCGTAAGAGTTAATCACCAGCGGCAGGCCGAATACATTCACGGTATCGCCCTGTTCACCCAGGGACATAAACTCCGGTGTCAGAAGCGCGGCAGGAATGGCTGCCGAGACCCACATATTCGCACCCAGCTTCTGCGCGGCGGTGGCACCCACCATCACCGGCAAGAAGTAGAAGACCGATTGGAACATCGCGTGGGCCAAGCGGAAGCCCTCAGGCTGCTCCTCCATCGGCGCGCGGAAGTCTTGAATGCCAACGGTATCTGCCAGTACCAGCAGCGTGATAATGAGGGAGGCGCCAAGCAGCGCCCACAGAATCGGGCGGAAGGTATCAGAGAGGAACTCGAAGCAATAGTCGATCCAGTCGTACTTTCCGCGCACGCCGTCGTAGTTTTTCTTTGATGAGGAGGATTCCTCATCAGCGGGACTTACCCCGGGGTCTTTGATGATTTCGCCGTAGTAGTTAGCCACGCCGCCACCCATGACCACTTGGTAACCATGCGAACCCTGCGTGACGGATCCGAGAACGGCCGTATCACTTTCCAGCTTTTCCTGATCTACTTTCCCCACATCAGCGAGTTGAAAGCGCAGGCGCGTCGCGCAGTGCGTCAGCGATGTGATGTTATCGGCGCCGCCTAGGCTTTCAATGATGTGTGTGGAAGTGTCCTTCACAGATGCCACTTCATACTCCTTGCATAAAGACAAAACAATAGTCAGTACTCAACTGGCTATTACGTCACAATTGGATTATAAGTGAGAGGCAACACAAACAAAAGCCCAATTTAGTGGTCTTAAGTGGGGATAGTTGTCTTTTTTGCAGGCGCCATCGCTTTACCGCAGGTCAAGAACCCGCAAACGAAAAATGACGGGCAATCGTTTACATATACTGTCATAAAACTCACAAAGCCGCGCCCTATCTCCCCTAAAGGAGAAGGACGCGGCTAGTGCAGCTGTGTGGAGTTAGGGACTATCTCACCCTAAACCCCAAAGGCGTCTTAGTTGCCGGCGAGCTTGTCACGCAGTGCAGCGAGCTGCTCGTCAGAAGCCAAGGATCCGCCGGACTCTGCCTGAGTCTCCGATGCCGGAGCTGCATCGGTGGAGTCAGAAGAGTAGTTGGAGGATGCTTCAGCGGACTCT
Organism: Corynebacterium sp. KPL4015; assembly: GCF_040225725.1. NCBI lineage: Bacteria > Bacillati > Actinomycetota > Actinomycetes > Mycobacteriales > Corynebacteriaceae > Corynebacterium > Corynebacterium sp. KPL4015. Next base: position 38,130 of record NZ_JBEHGF010000020.1, read on the forward strand.
GCAGCCTCTGCGGCCGCAGCGCGGTTGCGCTCGATCTGAGCGGTGTGCAGGTTGAAGCGGCGCTCGGATTCTGCGTAGCGTGCCTCCCAAGCCTGACGCTGCTCGTCGAAGCCTTCCTTCCACTCGTTGGTGTCCGGGTCGAAGCCTTCTGGGAACACGTAGTTGCCCTGCTCGTCGTAAGAGTCAGCCATGCCGTACTTGGACGGATCGAACTCTTCGGAGTAGTCCTCATCAGCCTGCTTGACGGACAAGGAGATACGGCGACGCTCGAGGTCGATGTCGATGACCTTGACCATGACTTCCTGGCCAACGGTGACAACCTGGTCCGGAACCTCGACGTGGCGCTGAGCCAGCTCGGAGATGTGGACCAGACCCTCGATACCTTCCTCGACGCGAACGAACGCACCGAACGGAACGAGCTTGGTGACCTTGCCCGGGACGATCTGGCCCACAGCGTGGGTGCGGGCGAAGACGCGCCATGGGTCTTCCTGGGTTGCCTTCAGGGACAGGGAAACGCGCTCGCGGTCCAGATCAACGTCCAGAACCTCAACGGTTACCTCGTCACCAACGGTGACAACCTCAGATGGGTGGTCGATGTGCTTCCAGGACAGCTCGGACACGTGGACCAGGCCGTCGACGCCGCCAAGATCGACGAAGGCGCCGAAGTTGACGATGGAAGAGACAACGCCCTTGCGGACCTGACCCTTCTGCAGCTGGTGCAGGAACTCGGAACGGACCTCGGACTGGGTCTGCTCCAGGTATGCACGGCGGGACAGGACAACGTTGTTGCGCTGCTTGTCCAGCTCGATGATCTTTGCTTCCAGCTCCTGGCCAATGTAAGGCTCCAGGTCGCGGACGCGACGCATCTCAACGAGGGAAGCAGGCAGGAAGCCGCGCAGGCCGATGTCCAAGATGAGGCCGCCCTTGACAACCTCGATGACGGTACCGGTAACCGGCTCTTCCTTGGCCTGCAGCTCCTCGATGGCGCCCCAAGCACGCTCGTACTGTGCGCGCTTCTTGGACAGGATCAGGCGGCCTTCCTTGTCCTCCTTGGTCAGGACAAGTGCGTCAACCTCATCGCCAACCTCGACAACTTCGTCGGGGTTGACGTCGTGCTTGATGGACAGCTCGCGGGAAGGGATAACGCCTTCGGTCTTGTATCCGATGTCCAGCAGTACCTCGTCGTGGTCAACCTTGACGACGGTACCCCCGACAATGTCACCATCGTTGAAGTACTTGATGGTGGCGTCTACAGCTGCGAGGAAGTCCTCTGCGGTTCCGATATCGTTGATCGCAACCTGAGGGGTAGTAGAAGATGGCATATTGTAAAAATGCTCCGAATAAATGTAGGAAATCGTTCGTGGACAACTGCGTGTCTCTCGAATTAAAAGCCCGTCTACACTGCACAAATACAGGAGATAGAGGCCACATTCGATCCCGCCGCGTGATTGCCCCAAGCTTTCCTACAATAGCCTGCAACAACCCGTGGCATAGACATGCTTGTAAGAGCCTACATCTGTCCAGCTTATACGGCAAATATTGCGCGCCACCCAGAAAGGTAGCCCACCCCAATGACTTCACCCTCTCGCGCCAATCAATCCCACTGGGATGATGATGCGGTCTCTTACCATGCCGAGCACCCCGAGTACCTCTCCTCTTTTTACTGGTGCCCGGAGATGTTGCACGAGGCCGATGCGCAGTTGCTTGGCGATGTCTCCTCTGCCGCCGTCCTCGAAATCGGCTGTGGGTCCGCCGCCTGCACCCAGTGGCTCAGCACCCGCGCCCGCTTTGCCATCGGCTGCGATATTTCCCGCGGCATGCTCGCCCACGCAGCACCTGGTTTGGCGCTCACCCAAGCCGATGCACTGGCACTGCCCTACGCCACCGATTCCTTTGACGTAGCATTTTCTGCGTTCGGCGCATTCCCCTTCCTCGCCGATCTCGATACCGCGCTCGCGGAAGTTGCCCGCGTTGTGCGCCCAGGCGGGCGGTTCGTCTTCTCCGTGACCCACCCAATGCGCTGGATATTCCCCGACGATCCCACCAGCCTTACCGCAGAGATCAGCTACTTCGACCGCGCCTACCTGGAACACGATTCCGCTGGGACGCTCACCTACGCCGAATTTCACCGCACCATCAGCGATTGGTTCCGCGCGCTCCAAGGTCGCGGACCATTCCTCATCGAGGACATCATCGAACCGGAGTGGCCGGAAGGCTTAGACATCACGTGGGGCCAGTGGTCCCCGCAGCGCGGGGAAGTTTTCCCTGGCAGCATGATTTTCATCTGCCGCGCCTACAGCTAACGTGGAGAACATGATTGCCGAAAGACTGGGAATACTCCTGCGCCGCGCCGTGGCATGGTGGATCGACGCGTTTCTCGTGGCCGCCATCGTCACCGTGGTGCGGTGGGTGATTAATGCTCTTGCCGATGCCCCCTTAGCCGGGCGCCCCGAAGAAGTCTACGAGGCGGTCGCCCTCGCCGTGGCCTTTTATATCTACCGCGTGTGGGTGGAAACGAAAAAGTCTACGTCCCTGGGCAAATGGTCGATGCAGCTAGAAATCATCCCGGCCCGCTCGCCGTTTGCCACCGCGTGCCTGCGCAATTCATGGCTGCTGCTCACGCCCCTGACGCTTACCGGCTGGAACGTCGACGGCATTATCCTTGCGATTTTAGGCCTTTCTGTTTTAGCCATCGGCCAAACGCCCTTTGACCTCTTGGCCGGCTGCCTAGTGGAAAAGCGACCTCAGCAAGATTCCACCGCGATGCGCGGCCAGAGGTAGTACACCACGGCAGCAATAGTAATGAGCGCAAATACCCACGAATATGGGAAGGCCACGGCAATGACAGTTACCGCGATCATTACACCGGCCGCCTGTACTCGGTAGCGCCACGGGTTCTCGCCTTCCTTGGCTGCGTTACCAGCAGCAAGAAAGAAGCCAAAGACTATAACCGCATAGAAAATGAAGTAAGATGTATCACTACTTACCGCTTCTTTTAAGCCGCTCTCAGCAATCTGTCCCGCCGGGTATGCGACCATGACTGCCCACATAGCCTCAAAGTAGCGCAAGGCGAAGGGATGAGACTTCCACGTAATACGTTTTCCGAGAAACTCCATGAAATTACTTTAAAACCTTATCCTGCTTCACGCACTTCTCAGCACTCCTTCCACTGGCGTTCCACGCGGCCTGCTGCGTAAGCGGGAATCCCCCAGTCCTCAATCCCCTGTTTATTCCACATGCCGCGCACTTGGCCGTCGATAACGATGGCGCGGCGGAAAATGCCCTGGTTCCCGGGAACGAGAGCATGGTGCATATCCGCTGACATGGCAAAAAGCCGATCTTGGTAGCCCAGGATATACTCATCAAAGGCGCCTAAAAGCAGCACCGATTTCTTCTTTTTCACCTCTGGTAGCTCTAGGACCTCTGCAGAGACCAGCTCCTCGCCTTCCCTGCCTATCCGGATAAGGTCATCAGGCAACTTCTCGGCTGCGGGACGAATAAGCTTTTGGGGCAGCTTGGACCACCACGCAAAGTCCTGCACAGTCGCCGGCCCATGGGTGCGAAAATAGCGCGTCATCAATTCCGTCGTGGCGGCCACCGAGTCGCCGTTAAAAAGGGCCTCGATGCCGTCTAGCTCCACCGGAGTAATGAGCTGGTCTTCGCCCGCATAACACGCGTACCCGCTTTCCATGGCAATGCGCACCACGTGCCAGAAAGGCAGCTCGGGCAAGGCCCAGGCGGCGCGCGCTTTCAAATCTGCGCGCGTTAAAGGGGCATCGATAAGCTGCAGCACGGCTTCCCGTACCACTGCATCGCCCCTCCGAGGCTTCGCGCATAGCTCGGTTACCCAGCCCATATCCTTGACTAAGGCGGCGAACAGCGTGTTGCGCATGGAATAGCCGCGCACGATCTCGGACTTATCAGATTCATCCGTTGAACGCAATGCCAAGGACCGGCGCACCGAGTGCAAGTCCTGGCCCTGCATGACGCCAAAGGCACGGACTGACTCTGCAGCGGTGTGCCAGCGCTCGGCCGTGAGGCCCTGGGCGGCCAAGCGCATGCGGGCGCGCTCGCGCCGGTTAAGCATCACCATCGAACTAGTGGGCCGCAGCGTCCCAATCCGTGCCGGCGCCGGCAGAGACCTCAAGCGGTACGTTCAGCTCGATGGCGGAATCCATCTCACGCTCAAGAATCTCGCGGACTTGATCGGCCTCGCCGGGGGCAACTTCCACCACCAATTCATCGTGGACCTGGAGCAATACACGGGATTTCATATCGCACAACGCACGGTCCACGCGAATCATCGCGACCTTGATGATATCCGCGGCCGTTCCCTGGATTGGGGCGTTGAGCGCAGCGCGCTCCGCGTTTTCGCGAGCCAGCCGGTTATCGGAGTTGAGCTCTGGCAGGTAGCGGCGGCGACCAAAGAGCGTGGCCGTATAGCCATCCTTGCGGGCTTGCTCCACGACATCATCCAGGTACTTCTTCACACCGCCAAAGCGCTCGAAGTAGCTTTCCATAATGGACTTGGCTTCGCCCGCCGGGATTCCCAGCTGCTGCGATAAGCCGAATGCGGACAGACCGTAGACCAAGCCATAAGACATGGCCTTTACCCGGCGGCGCAGCTCAGGGGTCACCTGGTCAACGGGCACATCAAAGACCCTAGAACCAACGAAATTGTGCAGGTCCTCGCCGGCCTTGTAGGCCTCAATCAACCCGGGATCGGCAGAGAGGTGCGCCATAACGCGCATTTCAATCTGCGAGTAGTCCGCGGTCATTAGCTGCTCAAATCCCCCTCCCACGATAAACGCCGAGCGAATCTGGCGGCCGGCCTCCGTGCGCACCGGGATGTTTTGCAGGTTCGGCTCCGTCGAGGACAAACGCCCCGTCGAGGTCACCGTCTGGTTAAAGGTCGTGTGGATGCGCCCATCCGGCTGGACGGTCTTGATAAGGCCCTCCAGCGTGGTCTTCATCTTCTGGTACTCGCGGTGGGCCAATAGGTGGTCCAAGAACGGGTGCGGGTGCTTGATGGCCAGCTGCTCGATTTCCTTCGCGGCCGTGGAGTAGCCGGTCTTCGTCTTTTTCGTCTTGGGCATATCGAAGGTCTCAAAAAGTACGTTTTGCAGCTGCTTAGGCGAATTCAAGTTGAGCTTGTCATCGCCGGTAAGCTCCCGCGCGGAGCGTTCCTGTTCCGCCACCTGTCCCACGAAGGCATCCTTTTGGGTTTCCAGAATGTCTACATCGACCGCGATGCCCGTAGCCTCCATGCGCGCCAGGATGGTCACCAGCGGCAGTTCCAAGTCGGTGTACAACTCGAATGAGTCGATGTCCTGCAGTTCCGTAGTAAGTTTTTCCGCCAGCTCCATGATCGCTGCTGCCTGATCTACCAAGGAGGAATTATCGAGCAGCGACATCTGCTCCGAGGCGGCGCCGAGGGATTTTTGAAGGTGGCGCTGGTAGACATCGGAAAGCTCGTAGGTGCGCTGACCTGGGCGCAGGATATACGCCGCCAAGGCCGTATCGTGCGCAAGCCCGTTGAGCTCAATGCCGCGCCCTGCCAGCATGTGGAACGCGGCCTTCGCGGCGTGGAAATACTTAGGGGCCGGCGATTCTAGCCACTGGACCAAGGCCTTTTCCTCATCGGCGGAAAGTTCCCCGAGTTCCACCTGCAGGCCGTGGTAGTTGCGGTCCACAAACGCGATGGCAGAAGCATCACCCTGACTTGGGATGCCCTCGCCCTGCACATACACAGCTACGTGCTCGCGGCCAGGTAGCCACTCGCTCAAGGAGGCGTCTTCGATAGTGAGCTCTACGCCTGGGGTGTCCGCGGCTTGCTCAGCAGCCTCTGCACCATCGTTGGGGATGGCGGATAAGACACGGTCGCGCAGGTTGGTGCCAAACTCCAGCTCATCGAACTTCGCGGCGACATCGGCAACCTTGGCTTCCCTAAAGGCCAGATCATCAGGGCCAACATCTAAGTCCATGTCTGTAATCATCTGGGTGAGCTTCCGGTTCATCTGCACCTGCTCGATGCGTTCGCGGAAGTTATTTCCCACCACGCCGTTGATTTCCTCGGCGTGCTCTACCAATGTAGCCAAGTCTCCATACTTGACTATCCACTTGGTGGCAGTTTTTTCTCCCACCTTGGGGATGCCAGGGAGGTTATCGGATGGATCGCCGCGCAAGGCAGCAAAGTCGGGATACTGCGCGGGGGTAAGCCCGTATTTATCCTCGACGGCCTCTGGGGTAAACCGGTGCAGCGTGGATACTCCCTTCATGGGATAGAGCACCGTGGTCGAATCCGTAACCAGCTGCAGGTAATCGCGGTCGCCAGTGACAATCAGCGTCTCGTAGTCCTGTGCCTGGGTGGCAAGGGTTGCCAAAATATCGTCGGCCTCGTAATTTTCACGCGAGAGCGTCGTAATTCCCAAGGTCTCCAAGGTATCGCGAATGATGTCTACTTGGCCCTTAAATTCTTCCGGCGCGGCCTCTCGCTGCGCCTTATATTCCGGGAACATCTCCGTACGGAAAGTCTTCCGGCCGACGTCAAAGGCCACCGCGATAGCATCCGGCCTTTCCTCAGAGACGATATTGGACAGCATGGATAAAAAGCCATACACGGCGTTGGTGTGCTGGCCGCCGGAGGTAGAAAAGTTTTCCACCGGCAGGGCATAAAAGGCACGAAATGCCATCGAATGGCCGTCAATGAGCAAAAGGCGGGTCTTATTGGAAGTCACCTGCCCCATATTAGGCAACACAATGGACACGGCGATACCCCGCCCAACCCCACCGTCTTGAGCAGGCCTTTTCACCGGAAAGGGACCCCAATTAGGAATTGCGCCAACCCCTGCGCTAGTATTTCCAACAGTCAAAGGCGCTCGCTTTTGATTGCCCCTGTAGCCCAATTGGCAGAGGCAACGGATTCAAAACCCGTCCAGTGTGAGTTCGAGTCTCACCAGGGGCACATTGCAACCCCGCTTCCTTCCGGATAAATTTCCACGGAGGAAGCGGGGTTTTGCCCGCATATCCGAATTTGTTGAGTTGTGGGGTTCGCGAACTAGACAACATTTAATGTTGGCGCGGTGAGGTTTCCAAGGTGTTCTCTTCTACTTAAACGGAACAGATCCTGGGACACTTCACGTCGCCGATGCGTCTACTTGGTACATCAGCTTGCTCTAGCTTAGCCTCGGCGTGAGCATCGTCGCGGCATTCGGTCCAGTTTAATGGTTACTCTGGCAATGGCTCTGGAACGAATGGAAAGCGTTAGAGAGTCCTTAGCAGTTCCAAAATACGCAGAAACTTAAGTGGAAATAGGTTCTTCTGCGGTTACAGTTAGTCCCTCTAGACTTCAATCTAGAGGGACTAACTGTAATTGGCCTTACAGCGGTTCCATATCTATAGGCTATGCGAAGTTTCCATAGCCAGAAATGGTGCTCACCCATAAGAACGCTGATACGACGAAAGCCGCAGCGAATGTGAAGGCAAAAGCACGCCATGATCGGTCGCTAAGCCGACCCTTTTTCAACATGTAGACAGACATGGCTAATACACCCAACACCACCAATGAAGGAAGAGGTAGCCCATAGAAGACGAAAGGTATTGGAAGCCATGTGGACAGGACCACTCCGCCGTAAAGGGTTGCGACGCCCACGACAATTCCAAAAAGTATTCCCGGAATGATCGTTCTTTCTTTCACAACAAATTCCTTACCAATCAGTTTATCTTGATCAGACCACCGTTTTTAGCCTGCGCATGACATTCATTGATGGCGCCCGCTTCAACTCCTTCGTGTCGCAATCCAATGTCTCGACCAATGGCATTGTTTGTTTGATCCATGTGCCCAGCTTCAGGAGAACCAGGATGGTCTGTTTCGTGGGCATCGCCAATTTTTCGTGCAAAATCTGCGTTAGCCCGGATCGTTGTCAGCGCCTGCCATACACAATGCCTATCAGCGTCCTGAATGTTATCGTTCGTTACTTTGTTTGGAAACGTTGGACCTGACCCCCATGTGGTGGACACCTGATATCCAGCCCAGTCGAGCTGGCAAGATTGGTAATCTACCACCATGTCCAGGTACTCCGAACAGTTCAAACGCGATGCCGTGGCCCTCTATGAGAACAATGAGGACCTCTCGCTGAACTCAGCATCAGCAGAGCTCGGTATCAATCGAGCCTCGCTGCATTCTTGGGTCAAAAAGTACGGCACCGGCAAACGTGCCCGCATAAAAGCAGTGCATGATAAAGCCCAAGCGGCGAATGATTCTGCGCGAATCCGCCAGCTGGAAAAGGAAGTCTCTAAGCTGCGCGAAGAACGCGACATCCTGCGTAAGGCCGCGAAATATTTTGCTTAAAGCAACTCACTGGTGATCCGCTTCCAGTTTGTCGATGACCACCGAACCGAGTACTCGGTTAAGCGGATGTGCGATGTGTTAAAGCTGAATCGTTCCTCGTTTTACAAGTGGGTGAGCACCCGTAAAAAACGCAGGTTAAAGATGTATTCTGATGCCGTTATTGGTGCAAGAATCACAACCATCTTCGATGATGAGCACGGGCTTTACGGAGCTAAACGCATCGCCGCAAGCCTCAAGGAAGACCTGGCGTATACCCCGGTCAATCACAAGAAAGTTGCACGCATCATGAAAACCATGGGACTAAAAGGCTTTAGCAAACGGCGTCGATGCATCACCACCCGGCGCAAGCCTGGTCACCGCGTCATGCCAGATCTAGTAGGCCGCAAGTTCACAGCTAAAGAGCCAAACCGCGTTTATGTCGGCGACATTACCTACCTGCCGTGTAAGGGCGGTAAGAACATGTATTTGGCCACAGTCATTGACACTTCATTCACGCAAACGTGCAGGTTATGCACTCGCAGACCACATGCGGGTCTCACTGGTCATCGATGCCCTAGCCCACGCACATGGTGTGCGCGGCAGTCTTGACGGGGCTATTTTCCATTCTGATCACGGCAGTGTGTACACCTCACAAACCTTTAGGAACTACTGCTCGTCGTTAGGTGTGCGCCAGTCCATGGGAGCGGTAGGTACGAGTGCCGATAACGCCCTGGCAGAGTCATTTAACGCCACCTTAAAGCGGGAAGTGCTGCGTGATCGGAAAGTCTTTGACAACCCAATTACCTGCCGCCAAGAGGTCTTCCGGTGGTGCATACGCTATAACACGCGCCGGCGGCACTCCTGGTGCAATCTCGTAGCGCCTGATGTCTTTGAAACCAAGTCTTCGGCTATACTGACCACTGAC
>NZ_JBEHGF010000021.1:0-46120 GCF_040225725.1 Corynebacterium sp. KPL4015
TTCGTACTCTCAAAGAAAACTACTCCCCACTAGTCGGTAACTGATTTCTCAGTCCAACTAATGGGGAGCAGTTCAGTGACGGGAATGCCACGGGCTTTTAATTCCATGACGATGAGCTCACGGTCACCGTGGGCGGCCAACTGGTGGACCTCGTTATGGGTGATATCGCCGTCTACTCCCACGCGCACGTTTCCCAGTAGTCGAAGCCGCGGAGTAGTCCCCGGTGCGCACTCGTGTGGCACGGCCTCCTCCAGCACCCCAGCAAGCCCCGCGAACCGGCGAAGTAGACCGAACGGTGCAGTTTTTTCTGAGATGAGGTCTACGCACATACCGGCGCTCAGAAGTCTTTCCGCGGTGGATAAGGCGGCAGGGCCTTCTCCAATGATGGCAACACGCTGCATAAAAGTTCCTCCTCGGGCAAATCCGGTAGGCCCGCTATAGACTACATTGTCTATAAATCTAGTCAGCTTGGTTCAGAAATAAAACATTTTATTCTTCCCTTTGGCCAAGCTCAGCGCCATTTCCAGAAAAACGTGCTGCGTGAGCTACCGCGGTTGCCTATTGTGTGAGCTCATGAACCCAACGACGAACCTGCTGGATGGTGGAAAGTCCTTCCGCGATCCCCACATCTCGCCCGAAGGCACGCGCGATACCGCGCCGCTTTCCGCCGAGGTGGCCGCGCGCAATGAACAGCTAGTGGACAAATGGGCGGATAAGCTCGCCCACGAATCCGCAGAAAACATCACCGAGTGGGCCGCCGAGCACGCCCCTGGCCGGCTTGCGGTCACCATGTCCATGGAAAATACCGTGTTGGCAGAGCTCTCCCACCGCGCCGGGCTCGCAGCGGATCTCCTCTTCATTGATACCGGATGGCACTTTCCAGAAACCCTCCAAGTGGCCGAAGAGGTGGATAAGCGCTACCCGGATCTCCCCCTTGTTCGCGTACTGCCGCTGCTGAGCCCCGAAGAGCAAGATGAGGTGTACGGCCCGCGCCTGTACGCGCGCGATACTGCCGCGTATAACCGCATGCGCAAGGTGGAGCCACTGAATATGGCCATGGACCCTTATGCCGGATGGGTCACGGGCCTGCGCCGGGCCGATTCCGAGCACCGCGCCCACGCCCCAGCACTCAGCCTGGATCGCACTGGGCGGTTAAAGATTTCGCCGATTATCACTTGGAACTTGGACGATACCGATCAGTATATTGCAGATAATGACCTCATCATCCACCCGCTGACCCTGCAGGGATACCGGTCCATCGGCGATGCGCCGTTGACCTTCCCGGTTGGCGACGGTGAGGACGCCCGCTCCGGGCGAGTATTTGGAGATGGCAAGACAGAATGCGGGTTACACGAATAATGAGCACACTTTCCCCACACCTACAAGACCTAGAAAATGAATCCATCCACATCCTGCGCGAGGTGGCCGGGCAATTCGATAAGGTAGGCCTCCTCTTTTCCGGCGGCAAGGACTCCGTTGTCGTCTTCGAGCTGGCCCGCCGCGCCTTCGCCCCGGCCACGGTGCCTTTTGAATTGCTCCATGTGGATACCGGCCATAACTTCCCCGAGGTCATCAAATTCCGCGATGACCTGGTTGCGGAATCCGGCGCCCGCCTCCACGTAGCCCACGTTCAAGACTGGATCGATAGCGGCGAGCTGCAGGAACGGCCCGATGGCACGCGCAACCCGCTGCAGTCGGTGCCGCTGGTAGAGACCATCGCCAAGCGCGAGTACGACGCCGTGCTGGGCGGGGCCCGCCGCGATGAGGAGCGCGCCCGCGCCAAGGAACGCATCTTTTCCATCCGCGATTCCTTCGGCGGGTGGGACCCTCGCCGCCAGCGCCCCGAGCTGTGGGATCTGTACAACGGCGGCAAGATGGCCGGCGAAAACGTGCGTGTCTTTCCCATCTCCAACTGGACCGAATCCGATATTTGGGAATACATCGGCGCGCGCGGGCTCGAGCTGCCGCCCATTTATTATTCGCACCAGCGCGAGGTCTTCAACCGCGGCGGCATGTGGCTTTCCCCGGGCGAATGGGGCGGGCCGAAAGATGATGAGCAGCTAGAGACCCGCACCGTGCGCTACCGCACCGTCGGCGATATGTCCTGCACCGGCGCCGTCGAATCCAGCGCCTCCAGCCCCGATGAGGTGCTCGCGGAAATCTCCATTTCCACCCTGTCTGAGCGCGGTGCCACCCGCGCCGATGACAAACTTTCTGAATCCGCCATGGAAGACCGCAAGAAGGAAGGCTACTTCTGATGACGACTACCCTCGCGCCCAATGTCGGCGCCCTCAAACAGCGCGATACCCTGCGCTTATGCACCGCCGGCTCCGTTGATGACGGCAAATCCACCTTCGTCGGCCGGCTGCTCTATGACACCAAGTCCGTGCTCGCGGATCAGGTCGAGTCCATGGAGCGTTCCTCCTCCGATCGCGGTTTCGATGGCATGGATCTTTCCCTGCTTGTTGATGGCCTGCGCGCCGAGCGCGAGCAAGGTATTACCATCGACGTGGCCTACCGCTACTTTGCCACCGATAAGCGCACCTTCATCCTCGCCGATACCCCAGGCCACGTGCAGTATACCCGCAATACGGTCACCGGCATGTCCACCTCGCAGGTGGTGGTGCTGCTTATCGATGCCCGCCACGGCGTCGTCGAACAAACCCGCCGCCACCTCAACGTGGCCGCGCTCCTGGGCGTGCGCCACGTCGTCCTAGCCGTCAATAAGATCGACCTCGTGGACTATGACGAGCAGGTCTTCCGCGATATCGAGGCCGAATTCCATAAGATTGCCCAGCGCCTAGACATTACCGATACCACCGTCGTGCCCATTTCCGCGCTCAAGGGCGATAACGTGGTCGAGCGCTCTACAACCATGGAGTGGTACACCGGCCCCACCGTCCTTGAGGTGCTCGAGACCATCCCCGTCGCCACCGGACGCGCCGATGAGCTGGACTTTCGCTTTCCCATCCAGTACGTAATCCGCGAGCACGCCACCGATTACCGTGGCTACGCCGGCCGCGTGAAGGCCGGGTCCATCTCCGTGGGCGATACGGTGCACCTGCCCGAAGGCCGCACCAGCACCGTCACCCAGATCGATACCGCCGACGGGCCAGCTTCCTCGGCCGCTGCCGGTGATTCGGTGACGCTACTGCTTGCCGATGACGTCGATCTCACCCGCGGCGATCTCCTCGCCGGCGCCCAGCGTCCCCCGGCCACCCGGGAATTCGCTGCCACGGTGGTAGGCCTTACCGAAAAAGACCTAAAACCTGGTCAGATGCTCAAGCTGCGCTATGGTTCCTCCCTGGTCAAGGCCCGCATCGCTGCTCTTTCCCGCACCTTGGATCTCGATGGCGTATCTGACGTTGATGATCCTGAGGCCGTTGTTATGAACGATATCGCCCATATCACCATCCAGACCCAGGCCGAACTGCCCGTGGAGGATTACGCCGCCCGCGGCGCCGTGGGAAATTTCCTGCTCATTGATCAATCCTCCGGCAATACCCTGGCCGCCGGCTTCGTAGGCCACCGCTTGCGCTAAGGCTCGTGCACCAAGCGCACAAACGTCTACAGCAACCGAGAAGCACGCGGTAGCTGTAGACATTTGTGGTGCGCACTTCATGAGAGCCAGCGCTGAAAGGCAGAAGCCCCCTCTTAACAGGGATCGCTGAAGTCTGCGTTGTTATTTAGGGATCGGGCGTTGCCGCCGTACGCAGCCTTGAGTTCGCAGACTTTGTCCACGCTGTGGCCGGCGTCGAAGTAGATCGCATATGCTGTGCCTCCGTCGACTTGGCCGCGGAGAGAACTACAGGCATTGCCGGAAAGAATCTTGGAACCCGGGTATTTGTTTTGCACGCGTTGCGTCTCTGCTGACGGAACCTCGCCCACGGGAATGATGGCAGACTCGACGATCATGATGTAGCGGCCATCGCATTGATCATTCCCAGTGGATTGGCCTGAGCGGATCTGGGTCTCCGTTGTCGTCTTCGTCGCAGGTTCAGGTTTCTCTGCGGCTGCGTCCTCATCTTTGTTTTCCTCTTGAGACGTGGTGACGGGGACAAAGGCATCGGCGTCAGTGGAATCAGCAGAATCGCTGCTATTCGTGAGCGCCCACGTGACACCGGCGGTGATTGCGATGATGGCAATGATTGCGAGGACGATCATCGCCAAGCGTGTGGCCTTGCCACTTTTCCCAGTATTGCCTGTGGAATCTCCGGTAGGGGAAGAGGAATTCCACGGTTGGTGCTGAGAGGGATCCGGCTGACCCAAAGAATTATTAGTAGTCAACGAGGGAGCTCCTTTGCATGAGTTCATCTTGGTCGAATTTGTAGCGCGACTTTCATTGCTTTATGGCCAATTAAAAAGTTGGGTTTCGTCACGGTGGGTGTCTCCTAGTAACTAGGCGGATTGTTACTAGCATGGCTCAATTTCCTCAATTAGATCTTCTGGCACATTTTCTTTCTCCAAGTTGCCGCGGGTATAGCAGGAAATTTCCGCTGGATGGATCATGCCATCCGGCCGCAGCCCATCCCAGCCGTTGCCGCTCCACTGGAAGAGCGAGAAATGCGAGGTGCCAGACTCGGCTACATACAGCCAGCTGTCATCGCAATATAATTGGATGGGCCGATGGAGCTGGCTAATCGCTTCCCCGTAGTAAGTGCCGCATTTTTCTTCCGTAGAAGCAGGCTCTTCCTGCTTTTGAGGCGTAGGTCCGTCCGCGGTGGCGGTGGATTCAGTTTCCTCTGAACCGGGTGCATTCTTAGCGGAATATTGTTGTAAATCAGAAAATGCGGGCTCCGCGGTTTCATCGCTAGAGCTGGCCGGTCTATTAAAGGAAAAGGTCACTCCCGCCACCAAGGCAATAACAGCGATGATGGTGATGGTGATCATCGCGACCCGCTTGCCTTTACTTTTTTCGGTGCCTTCTTGGGCCTCTGCGCGCGGCCCAGCGTCTGGCGACGAGCTTGCTTGTGCGGCGGGGGATGATTCTGGTTCCTGCGAAGGGTTGTACTTACTCACGAGAGATTCCTTAGACTAAAGCGCAGCAGAAAATAGTGGGGATATGGGAAAGGGCTGTCCTTAAACCATAGCTGGGACATTGGGGCTTGTCGCTGGAATTCTGTAACTCGGGTGCCGCCGAAAACAGTGATGCCAGCGGTGCAGAAGGACAAGCATCTGTGCCGGCGAGTCCAGCGACCACGTGGGGTGCAGGTATTGTCGCAGGCATGGAAAATTTATCTGGACGAACATTATTCGTGGCGGCCGTGGACGCCGAAGCTGCGCACATTCCAGACGGTGAAGCGCTGCTCATTACCGGTATCGGCACGGTTCCAGCCGCGATTTGCCTGACCGAAGTATTGGCAGAGGCTCGCGCAAACGATGCTTTGCCTGAGCGCGTGGTCAATATCGGAACGGCGGGCGCGCTTGTCGATGGCATGGATGGCGTCTTCGAGATCAATAAAGCAACCAAGCACGATTTCAAGCTAGAAGTGCTGACCGATATCAGCCGTTACCTTCTGCCAGAATTCATCGAGCTGGAGACCTCCGGCGAGCTCCCGGCACGCGGATTGGCCACCGGTGACATGTTTGTCTCTACTACCGCATTGCGCAATGAGCTGGTGAAAAAAGCCCAGCTATGCGATATGGAGGGCTATTCTATTGCCGCTACCTGCCAGCGCTTTGGTGTGCCTTGCACGCTGCTGAAGCAGGTTTCTGATTCCGCTAATGAGGAATCGATGGGCACCTGGGCTGGCGTCTTGGACCGCAGCGCCCGCCAGTTGGCCGCTGCCGCGGCCGATTTAGGCTTCTTGCGCTAGCCGATGCCTCCATTGCCTTCCTCGCCGTCTCGCACGGCGGAGGAAGGGCGGTTTTAAGTTAGCGGGCTCATGGCCGCGAAAAGCTGCTTTACCTTTTTGCGAGGAGACTCTTCGAGGGGGATCTCGCCGTCGCCTTCTTCGCCGGTGCGCTCGGCCTCGGGGTCTGTATTGTCCGCATCCTCAGCTTCGTCGTCTTCGGATACTGACTTGGATCCGGTGACGATTTCGATGTCATCGGGGGAAACCTCGCCGGCGCGCAGGGCGGCCATTTCTGCATGGTAGCGCAGGACAACGGCGATGGTCGCGGCGACTGGCACGGCGAGGAAAGCGCCAACGACGCCGGCCAGGGTGGAGCCCACGGTGATGGAGAGCAAGACGATGGCCGCGTGCAGGCCCATGGCCTTGGACTGCAGGATGGGCTGGAGGACGTTGCTTTCTACCTGCTGGACAATGATGATTAGCGCCAGCGCGAGCAGCGCATTGGTCAGGCCGTTGGATACCAAGGCGATGATGACAGCCAAGGCGCCGGCGGTGACCGCACCGATGATGGGGATAAAGCCGGCGAAGAAAGTGATGACGGCGATGACCAGTGCCAGTGGGACTTGGAGGACCCAGAGGCCGAGGCCGATGAAGACGGCATCGACAAGCGCGACTAGGGCTTGGGCCTGAATGAAGCCAGACAGCGTCTTCCACACGCGGGAGGTAAGTTCCGTGATGTGCCAGGCAGCGGAATTACCGGTGTATTTGCGCAGCCAGGGCAGGAACCTATCGCCGTCTTTAATGATGAAGAAGGTGATAAAGAGCATGATAACGGTGGCTACCGCAATGGAGCTGGCCATGGAGAAACCAGAAAGCACGCCGGTGGCGATGGTGGAGGCCTGGCCCTTGGCAAAGCTCACGATGTCTTGAAAGACCGATTGCAGTTGGTCCACCTGAATATCCAGTGGGGAATCATTGACCATCTTGGTTAGCTGCATGATGCCGGCTTCGGCCTCATTAATAAGCACCTTGGACTGTGCGGTGACCATGGGCGCCATGGCAGCAAAGATGCCGCCGAAAATAACCACCAAGCCTAAAAGTGTCGTGACCGCTGCCAGTGTGCGGGGAAAGCCCTTAGAACGCAGCCAAGCGCTAACTGGATAAAGCACTGTCGAGACCAAGATGGCGAGGATAACCGGCAGCAGGCCCACCCAAATAAAGCGCAGCAGGAACCCCGCCAAGCCCAATCCTGCCGCGATGAGGATGAAGCACACCGAAATCTTGGCCATGCTGCGGAAGTCCTTGGCCAGCACGGCGGACTTATTATCGCGATCGGCGGGATCGGCGGTGGCTACCTCCGCGCCCAACTGGGAATCATCGGGGGAAACTAGCGGTGCGATATAGGGGTTCTTCGCGTCAGTCTTGCGGTTGACGGAGTTTTGCTCGAGCGCCGACGGGTACTGCGGGCGCTGCGCCGAGTTCTGGCCCGAGTGTTGCCCGGTGCCGTTAGGGGAGTGGTTATCTGGCGTAGTCATTCATCTACTATGCCACAGGAAACCACCTAGGGATAGCGCAGGAAAAGCAGAGAAAAAGATAGCGCCCCACCCAACTCCCAGCAAGAAAGCGGGAGAAGGTGGGGCGCTTACTCAATCTGCCGCGACGGGCAGCAATCGGCGTATTAGTCGCGCAGGTTGCCCACGTTGCGGATGATGCCGAAGCGGTGCATGGTCACGGAGACTGCTTGCTCGAGGAGGTAAGGCATGAGCTCACGGCGGCCATCGGCAAGCACGGGCTGGTCCAGTACCACGGAGTTGGAGCGCACCGCTGCCTCGTAGACGGAATCCGGTACGGTGCCGAGGGCACGCACGCGGGAGGACTCGTCATTGGCCACGGCGGCAGCGAAGGAACCATCAGAAATGGGCTTCACGTCGAAGCCGAGCTCCTGCAGCTGGGCGGCAACCTCTGGGGCGGCGGAGATTTCCGTCTCGGTGCCGGTAATCCCGGAAGCCAGTACCTGGCGGGCGACATCGCGCAGCTTGTAGTCCTCGCCCACGCGGATGCGCAGCTTGGTTAGCAGCGGGCGGTAGCGGAAGCGGTTGGCCTCAGAAACCAGCGCGGTGCGGTCGTGGGTGCGGCCGAATTCTTCGAGCCACGCAATCCGGTCCAGCTCGGCGGCGCGCCAGAGCCATTCCAGATCGTCCTGGCTGAGCTCATCAGAAAGCTCATCGCGCAGGCGCTGCAGAATCTTCACGCTGGCTGGGGCGATATCCACGTCGCGCGGCTTGAGTTCGCCATCGGTCCAGGTGCCCATCTGGGCTACGTAGTTAGGGCCGCCGGCCTTCGCACCCGGTCCCATGACGGACTTCTTCCAGCCACCGAAGGACTGGCGCTGGACAATCGCGCCGGTAATGCCGCGGTTGACGTAGGCGTTGCCCACCTCAACGTTGTCGATCCAGTACTCAATTTCCTTGTCATCCAGAGAGTGGATGCCGCCGGTCAGGCCATAGCCGGTGCTGTTTTGCCAAGCGATGGCCTCTTCCAAGGTATCGGCGTACATGATGCCGAGGATGGGGCCGAAGCACTCATTCTTGTGGTACCAAGAACCCGGCTGGACATTATCGCGAATACCCGGGGACCACAGGGTGCCCTCTTCGTTGAGCTTCTCCGGCTTCAGCAGCCACTTCTCGCCCGGCTCCAGCTGGGTCAGGCCGCGCAGCAGCTTCTCGCTCGGCTTTTCAGCCAGGCCGTTCATCGTGGTGGTGATGTCATAGCCCGGGCCAGGCTTCAGGGTCTTGACGGAATCCAGCAGCTGCTCGCGCAGGCGCTTGGACTTGCCCGCAGCGCCGACGAAAATCACCAGCGAAGCGGCCGAACACTTCTGGCCGGAGTGGCCGAAGGCGGAGTTGTACAGGTCCTGGATGGCTAGGTCCGGGTCGGCGGCCGGGGTGATGACCAGCGCGTTCTTACCGGAGGTCTCTGCCATCAGGTTCATCTTGGGCTTCCAGGAGCGGAAGAGCGCACCGGTATCGGATGCACCGGTCAAGATGATGTTGTCCACGTCATCGTGGGAAAGCAGGGCCTTGCCGGCATCGCCTTCATCAGTAAGCACCAGCTGCACCAGATCCGGGTCCAGGCCTTCTGCCTCCAAAGCGGTGCGGAAGGCCTCAACCACCATCTTGCCGCAGTGGACCACCTGGGGAGCAGGCTTGACGATGACCGCCGAGCCCGCCGCCAAGGAAGCTGCAATGCCGCCGGTAGGAATGGCGATGGGGAAGTTCCACGGCGGGGTCACCACGGTGACGGTGTGCGGGTGGAACTCGGAGTGTGCCTCTTCCAAGAAGCGAGCCGATTGTCCGTAGTAGGTGCAGAAGTCAATGGCTTCCGAGATCTCAGGGTCAGTCTGGGTGACTGTCTTATTTACCTCATAAGCGGCTACGGAGATGAAGTCTCCGCGCTTGGCGGCCAGCTGGTCCGCGACGGCGTCCAGGGCTGCGGCGCGTTCTGCGGCGGGGCGCTTGCCCCATTCGGTGCCCAGCTCCTTGGCGCGGGCGACGTAGCTTTCAACAGCAGACGGGTCGGTGACCTCTTGGACGCCGTGCTCACCAGGGTCATTTGCAAGCGCACGCTTGGCCCAAGTGCGGTTCGGGGTAATTGCCGGGTCCGTATCAGGTTCGTTCCTGAAGCGACCTGAATCCGGTGCCTGACGCCCGGAATCCTCGAGGCGGTTCTGGGTGCGGCGCGATCCTGCGAAGGTATCCCAGCGCTTGGCAACGGCCTTGCGGAAGGTCTCTTCCTGGCTTGCCAGCGGCTCCTCGCCCGGGGCGAAGAGGGCGTAGAGGAAGTTCTGCGGCGCGGAGTTCTCCTCCAGGCGGCGCACCAGGTAGGACACGGCGACGTCAAAGTCATCCGCGTGCACCACCGGGGTGTAGAGAATCTGGCGGCCTTCGTAAACCTTGCGCACCGCTGCCTGCTGCGCCGGGGACATGCCCTGCAGCATCTCAGAATCCAGCATGTGCAGCACGCCGCGCTTTACACCCAGCTCGTAGGCCATGGCGATGGTGTACAGGTTGTGGCTGGCCACACCGATGCGGATGCAGTCTGCGAATTCCTCCTGCAGGATGTAATCCAGCAGACGGTAGTAGTTAGCGTCTACGTCTAGCTTGTTGGTGTAGGTAGCCAGCGGCCAGTCGTGGACTTCGCTTTCAGCGGTTTCCATGGACAGGTTGGCACCCTTTACAATGCGCACCTTGACCTTGGCGCCGCCCTCTGCCACGCGCTGCTTGGCAAATTCCGCGATGTCCTGGAGGGCATCGAAGGTATCGGGCAGGTAAGCCTGCAACACGATTCCGGATTCCAGATTCTTGAACTCCGGCTCGCTCATCAGGCTCTTGAACAGGCGCAGCGTCAGGTGGAGGTCGTGGTATTCCTCCATGTCCATGTTGATAAAGACCTGTGGGTTGCGGCGTGCGGCTTCCTGGTAGAGCGGGCGCAGGCGGTCCTTCAGGCGCTCCACGGAACTGCCGATGTCCCAGTTATTCAGCTGCGCCACCATCGAGGACGCCTTGACGGATACGTAGGTCACGCGCGGGTTCTTGATGAGGTCCAGCGTGCGGCGCGCGCGGGACTTTGCTTCCTCTTCACCGAGCACGGCCTCACCCAAAAGGTTGAGATTTAACTGCTCGCCGGAAGCAGCGGCCTTTTCCAGGGTGTCATTGAGCGCATCCGATTCCGCGTCCAGCACCAGGTGGCCAACCATCTTGCGCATGTACAGGCGCGCTACCGGCATGACTAGGTTAGGCAGGATCGGGCCGAAGAAACCGCCGGCACCGACGAGCGCGCCATTGATGCTGCCCAAGAAGGAAGGATCGTACTGGGAAGAAATATCCTTCAGTGCCTTGGCCGCGACCTTGTTATCCTCTGGGCGCATGACGCGGTCAACGAAGTCCATGGTGAACTTCACGCCATTGTCATCGCGCAACAGCTCCGCGAGCTGCTCGGTGGCCTTGTCCTTTTCATCTGCGGTGGAATCGAGCCAGCCTTGCGCCCGCTTAATGGCGGCGGGCAGTACGGCCTCAACATCATCAGATAGTGGCGTGCGGGTGTATGCGGGAGAAGTCATGTGAAATTCAACCTCTTTTTCGAAACGTGTACTTCCAGGTTGGTGGCCAACCCACACCGCGGTGTGGCCTTTGTTCTGTGACTCTTAGCGCCGGGGGCAGAAAGTGGCTGGTAAGTCTATGGAAATTGGAAAGCATGCGAGCGATTAGGACTCCGCATACCTGGCAATGAGTGGAACACGCAGGATGCGCGCGCCGCTGCTCGGTGGTTTAAGCCAAGCGAATCAACAAGCCATAGTGTTACCGGTAGTGGGGACCGGGGGCCTGTCGCTATGGCGGCGGACGCGTGCCAAGTTGGTGTTCAACACTCACCTGCTTTCTACACTGTGGCGATGTGGAGCTAGGGGCAGGAAAGAAAGCCCAGTAGTGGTTTCCTATTCCGGTCCTAGCATGGGCATCACCGGCCGAATGCGGCCGATTGATGCGCGGGAAATGCTATGTAGTTGTCTGTGAAGTCAATTATAGGGTTGTCGATATAGTGATTCTAGTCTCGTTAGGGAAATCGTCCGTGGGGGTAAAAAGGTAAAAAATAAAACCCCAGCATGTGGGGTTTTGAGGGGGTGGGGCCACGATTGGGGGCAGGCGCCATTCGCGCCTATGCAGCTATTTGCCGTACCCCGCTTTTAGCGCTTTGACCGCTAGTTCAAGACGAGACTTGGCGTGAAATTCCGTTAACAGGCTAGAAACGTATTTCTTTACCGTTCCCGGGGCATAGTGCGTGCTTTTTGCGATCTCTTCGTTGGATTTTCCCTCGCACACTAAATCGAGAATCTGCGCTTGAGCAGGCGAAATATGGTGCTCAGGGGCGGAAACCGCAGACGGGGATTGAGCATCGTTTTCGCTCCACTCGGGCATTTGTTGGAATAAGCGCGTTAATGGTTGGGGAGCTACGACCGTGCCACCGCGGACGGCCTCGCGTACCGTGTCCAAGATATAGGCTGGCTTCGAGCTTTTGAGGATATAGGCTGCCGCCTTATTGGATAGGACTTCCCTTAGGGTGTCGTCATTATCCATTGCGGTCATAGCAATGAATACCGGCGGATTAGGCAGCTCATTTAGCTCGCGCAGCAGCGCTGTGCCGTCCATCTCCGGCATATGAATATCCGCGATGACGGCATCGACATCGTGCTGTTCTAGCTGCTGTAATGCGGCTTTCCCATTTTCTGCGACAGCGATGATTTCCATATCTTCGGTCGCAGCGAAATAGTGGCCGAGTGCCTCGATGACCAGTGGATCATCATCGACTAAGAGCAGCGAAGTCTTTACTTGAAGCACCATGGGGCTGGGCAGCCAAAGACGAGCTCTGCCGAAGACTCGTACTTGTTATTTTGTGGGAGATCGCCTGGGGTGAGGTCTGCGCCGAAGAGAGAGGCGGACAGCATGAGGGGCGTGAGAAAGCTAGCGAGAGCAGCCTGCATGGCACGACTCCTTTTATATAAAAACCGGATTTATAAGAAACATACGTAAGTGTAGTAAAGGGATGGTGGCGCTGCCAGCGAAGGTGAACAAACTAACGTTGTTCATGCGCAGACGGGGGCAGTGCCAGCGTGAGCTCCCAGTGATCGTCGACCTGACCTGCTTCAAACCGGGCATCGATAGTTGCTGCGAGGCGCGTCATCGAATTAATGCCTATGCCGGAGGAGGTCTCCGGTGTGGTGCTCGTTGGTTTGGCAATAGGGTTGCAGATAGTAAGGATCGTCCATCCCAAATGCGGTTGCGCCGATACGGTAATTTCCGCCCCAGGCGGCGAGTACTTGACGGCGTTGAGGCAAGCCTCCCTGGTGATGGCTACGACCGAGTCAAGAACAGAGGGGGAAAACTGGGGGCAAAAATCTTCTCCGCTTACGTTGATAATTGGAGTGCGGTTGAGCTTTGATAGCTGTCCTTCTTCCCAGGCCAGTACCTGTGCAAGGCTTGTAGGGTGTGCGGCTTGTTTAAAACTGAATTCGTCGTTGATGCCGTCAATATTGGAACGCAAGACTTTAGTTAAAGCTCGTATTTCAGACATCGACGAGCGCATTGCATCGCTTAATTCAGCGAGGCGGCGGCTGAGCTCCGGTGTGCTGGCGTATTCCAAGCTGAGCGCTTCTAGCTGCATGGTATTGACGGTAAGGCTGGAAATTACCGAGTTATGCAGGGTTTCAGCTAGGTCGGACTGTCGGCGCTTGACATCGTTATTCCACTCCACCATGGCGGTTTTATAGCGCCGTGCGGAATGGGCAAGTGAGCTGCCGATGAAGGTGCTAATGACCAAGAAAATTCCCCAGACCAGTGCCGGTGTTGGATTGAGGACTAGCCGCAACGTACTAGGATCTACCAGCCCTACCAGCCAAAACACTACGCAAAGAAGAATCGACTGCCATTTGGTGCTGTGGAAAGCGAATACGGCAAGGAATACTGGGGCTAAGAAAACGGAACTGGCGTAGGGGATTCCCACGGTAAGGATGGCAATAATCCAAATTGCCAGAAAACCCACTGCCATTGTCTTCGGGTACCGATAGGCAGATGTAGTGATGGCCGTCAAAATTAACCCGACAATTGCCGCTGAAAGTTGGTGTTTAGTTGGGGTGAGGAATGCGGCGAAAAGGGTAAGGGCCAAGCAAATGATGGCGATCAGCGCTGCGGTGCGCTGTAGGGTCATCGCCGCGCGAAGGCGGTGGCGAAATGGAGGTGGTGGGGTGAAAGTCACGGTGGAATGCGCTTCTTTGGTGCTCAGACTGAATAGTTATGAAAGGGCTTGTGGCGTCTCGCACCTAGCTTAAGGCCTGGAAGCGTGAAACCAGCAAATGAAAACAACTAAACCCCGCACCTTCCGGTGCGAGGTTTAAAACCTGCATGGAAAAGTGCGGGGTTTAGTCGGTCTTCATGAAGGAGTGTAAACGCGAAGGTTTACTTAAGCGTTAGCTGCGGCTTCGGTAGCAGCGTCAGCGTTGTCCTTGGAGGACAGGCCCTCGAATACGGAGGACAGGCCTGCGGAGTCGGAGTTGGACTCGGAGGACAGTTCAGCAATGCCTTTGATGGCCTTGAAGATTGCCTCGAAGTCGAGGGCGGAGCTGAGGTTTACGAGGGTACCGAGCATCGGTGTTTCCTTTCGAGTTGGCGGAGTGAAACTACAAATCAATCTCTCTCTGGGTAGCAACCACATCAGTGACTGCTGTGGTTTCCATTATGTGCGAGTTAAATACGCCTGCCAAGCCTCTTTTGGATCCTTTGTGAGGTAACTTTTGGCCACCTTTTTACGACCCTTTGGGTAGCTTTTGGGTGTGGCAGAGTTTGTTTTTCAAAAGGTGGGTCGCTCCAGCTTGATGTAGAAGAGGGACACGGGTTTGAGGCTAAGAACTGGGAAAAGGGGGATAGTTTTTAAGGAGAGTTGAGTCGGTGGGAATAAGATTTGAGTGTGGGAGGTTATGAAGATTGAGTGACACGGGCTCAAGAATTTATGAACGAGTTCGCAACTTCTGTTAGAGTAGCGCACGGACGCAACGAGAAGTTGAGTCACCGACAATCAACTTTATTAACTGCACTCGATAAAAAGGAGAATGAACCATGGGGCGCGCAGTAGGTATTGACCTGGGTACGACGAACTCCGTCGTTTCCGTACTGGAAGGTGGCGAGTCCACCGTTATCGCTAACTCCGAAGGCTCCCGCACCACGCCTTCCGTTGTAGCGTTTGCTAAGAACGGCGAAATCTTGGTTGGTCAGTCCGCCAAGAACCAGGCCGTGACCAACGTGGACCGCACCATCCGCTCCGTCAAGCGCCACATTGGTACTGACTGGACCGTCAACATTGATGACAAGGACTACACCTCCCAGGAGATTTCCGCTCGCACGCTGATGAAGCTGAAGCGCGATGCAGAGTCCTACTTGGGCGAGGATGTTACAGACGCCGTTATTACCGTCCCTGCATACTTCGAGGACGCACAGCGTCAGGCCACCAAGGAAGCTGGCCAGATTGCCGGCCTGAACGTCCTGCGCATCGTCAACGAGCCCACCGCGGCCGCACTTGCATACGGCCTGGAAAAGGGCGAGCAAGAGCAGACCATCCTGGTCTTCGACTTGGGCGGCGGCACCTTCGACGTGTCCTTGCTGGAAATCGGCGATGGCGTCGTTGAGGTTATGGCTACCGCAGGTGACAACACCTTGGGCGGCGATGACTGGGATCAGCGCATCGTTGACTGGTTGGTTGACCGCTTCAAGAGCTCCCAGGGCGTTGACCTGACCAAGGACAAGCGCGCCGTGCAGCGTCTGCGCGAGGCTGCAGAGAAGGCCAAGATTGAGCTGTCCTCCTCCCAGCAGGCCAACATCAACCTGCCTTACATCACCGTTGACTCCGACAAGAACCCACTGTTCTTGGACGAGACCCTGACCCGCACCGAGTTCCAGAAGATCACCCAGGATCTGCTGGACCGCACCAAGGCTCCGTTCAACCAGGTCATCAAGGATGCTGACCTTTCCGTTGGCGATATCGACCACGTTGTGCTGGTCGGTGGTTCCACCCGTATGCCGGCCGTATCTGACCTGGTCAAGGAGCTGACCAGCAAGGACCCGAACAAGGGCGTTAACCCGGACGAGGTCGTTGCAGTGGGTGCTGCCCTCCAGGCAGGTGTGCTGCGCGGTGAGGTTAAGGACGTGCTGCTTCTCGATGTGACCCCGCTCTCCCTCGGCATTGAAACCAAGGGCGGCGTGATGACCAAGCTCATCGAGCGCAACACCACCATCCCGACCAAGAAGTCCGAGACCTTCACCACCGCAGAAGACAACCAGCCTTCCGTGCAGATCCAGGTCTTCCAGGGTGAGCGCGAGATGGCTACCGCCAATAAGCTGCTTGGTTCCTTCGAACTCGGCGGCATCGCACCGGCACCTCGCGGTGTGCCCCAGATTGAGGTCACCTTCGACATCGACGCCAACGGCATCGTCCACGTGACCGCCAAGGACAAGGGCACCGGCAAGGAAAACACCATCAAGATCCAGGAAGGCTCTGGCCTTTCCCAGGAAGAGATCGACCGCATGGTCAAGGATGCCGAGCAGCACGCTGAGGAAGACAAGAAGCGTCGCGAGGAGCAGGAACTGCGCAATAACGCAGAGTCCACCTCCTACCAGACCCGCAAGTTCTTGGAGGACAACGAGGACAAGGTCTCTGAGGACACCAAGACCAAGGTCACCGAGGCTGCTGACGCCGTGGACGAGGCGCTGAAGGGCGATGACCTCGATGCCATCAAGTCCGCAGTAGAGAAGCTGTCCACCGAATCCCAGGAGATGGGCAAGCAGATCTACGAGGCACAGGCTGCCGAGGGTGGCGCTGAGGGTGCTGCTGATGCTGGCGCCGCACAGGGTGACCCAAACGTGGTCGACGCTGAAGTTGTGGACGAAGACGAGAACTCCGACGACAACAAGGATGGCGACAAGTAATGACTCAGGACAGCGGAATGCCGCAAAACCCAGGCGACCCGGAAAACACGGATCCGGAGGCTACCTCGGCTGACCGCGCTGAGGCTGCCGCCGAAAAGGCCGAGGAGGCACAGGCTGCCAACGACGCGCAGGCTGATGCCTCCGAAGAAGCGAAGTTGGATCCCACCCTTGATGCTGACCTCGAAGACGCGCTGGCTGATGTCAACGCCGATGAGGTCGAAGCCGAGGCGGAGGGCGATGAGCTCACCTCCACCGGTGCTGCCACCAACGATGTGGAAGCGCAGTTGGCAGAACGCACGGAAGACCTCCAGCGTCTGAATGCGGAATACACCAACTACCGCCGCCGCACCGAGCGTGACCGCCAATCCGTTATCGAGACCGCGAAGGCAAAGGTCATTAGTGATTTGCTGCCGGTTCTTGATGACCTCGATTTGGCCAAGCAGCACGGTGACCTGGAGGGCCCGCTCAAGGCGGTTGCGGATAAGCTCCGCAAGGGCCTAGAGCAGCACAACCTCACCGCCTTTGGTGAAGAGGGGGAACCCTTCGACCCAGAGATGCATGAGGCCGTGCAAGATTTGTCCTCCGGCGATGAGCAGGTGCTTGGCACCGTGCTGCGCCAGGGCTACCGCGTAGGTGAGAGGCTGGTGCGCAACGCGCTGGTTATCATCGCGGACCCCGGTGAGGATTCCGGCAGTTCGGAAGGCACCGAACAAGCCGATTAATCCGGGAAATGGGCGCCTTGGGAACTGACTGGTTCAACTTCCCCTGGCGCCCTTTTTACTAACTACAACCGATTCTTCTTGAAAGGAGGAGATGCCCAGTGAGCGCTAAACCCGAATGGGCAGACAAAGATTATTATGCGGATCTGGGGGTCTCCTCGTCCGCAGACCAAAGCGAGATCAAGCGCGCGTACCGCAAGCTTGCCCGCGAAAACCACCCCGATACCCACCCCGATGACCCCGCGGCAGCGGACCGGTTCAAGCGGGTTGCGGAAGCATACGATGTGCTTTCCGATGCCTCCGAACGCAAGGAATACGACCAGTTCAAGGCCATGCTGCGCAACGGCGGTGGCTTCGGACGGAACGGAGGCGCCGGCTTTCCCGGCGGGTTTCGATCCACGAACATGGGTGGACAAGGTGCGCAAGACTTCGACCTCTCGGACCTCTTCGGAGGAGCCACTGGAGGATCGTCTCAAGGCGGCGGTTTTGGGGATATCTTCGGTAGCGTTTTCAACCGCAGCGGTAGTGCTGGCCACTCAGCTAAACCGTCGCGGGGGGCCGACGTCGAAACGGAAATAACCCTCGATTTCCGCGAGGCCGCCAAGGGAACCACCATCCCGCTGGCCTTAAGCGGTAACGCGCCGTGCACCACGTGCCACGGCTCGGGTTCTTCCTCCGGCAAGACCTCAACGTGTGGTACCTGCAATGGCTCCGGGTACACCTCGGAAAACCGCGGTGCGTTCGGTTTTTCCGCCCCGTGCAAGGACTGCGATGGCACGGGCCGCCGCATCCCAGATCCGTGCCCAGACTGTAACGGCTCCGGAACGGTGCACCGCACCCGGAATATCACGGTCCGTATCCCCGCCGGCGTCATTGATGGCCAAAAGGTCCGCATCGCTGGCCAAGGCGAGGCTGGACCGAATGGCACCCCGGCCGGTGACCTCTTCGTTGCGGTTACCGTCAAGCCTGACAAGGTCTTTACCCGCGACGGCGACGATATCCACATCACCGTCCCTGTCTCGTTTGCCGAGCTTGCCCTTGGTGACACCATCACGGTTCCCACCTTGGACAGCCCGGTCCGCGTGAAGATTCCCGCAGGTACCCCGGATGGCCGCACCTTGCGCGTGCGTGGGCGTGGCATTGCCAAGCGCGCCGGCAAGGCTGGCGACCTCTTGGTGAGCGTGCAGGTCACCGTGCCTTCCAAGCTCGATGCAGCGGCCTCCAGCGCCCTGCGCACCTATGCACAAGCCGAAAAGGACTCTGGCTTTAATCCCCGCGCAGGCTGGGCCGGCGCGGAGAGCAATTAAGGCAGGAGGTGCATTGCACAATGAGTACTGGAAAGGCAGAAGGCTCCGGCACCGCCGTTTACGTCATTTCCGTGGCTGCCGAGCTTTCCGGGATGCACGCCCAAACCCTGCGCACCTATGACCGCATGGGTTTGGTCTCCCCGGCCCGCACCCGCGGCGGGGGCCGCCGTTATTCGGATCGCGATATTGAATTGCTCCGCAAGATTCAGGCGCTGTCGCAAGACGATGGAGTCAATCTCGCCGGCATCAAATCCATCATCGAGCTAACCGAAGAACGCGACCAGCTAGAGGCCGAGCGCGATGCGCTTGCCGATGAAGTCCGTGCCCTCCGCGATCAGCTTGCTGCCGGGCAGCGCTCGGGGGCACAACACCCCCAAGCACAGGGGCAGTACACCCGCGGCGCGCAAGGTCCGCAAGGCTCGCAGGTCCCGGGGCGTTCCCAACGCAGCGGTGAGCTCGTCCACGTTCCGCGGTCTACCTCCGTAGTGATGTGGAGCCCGCGCACCGCGCGCGATCGCAAGCGCAACCGCCGAAACGGCAGCGGCTAAACCAGCTAAACCGCCTAATTCGTCCTGCGGACGAGAAACCTCAATTTAAACCCTCCAAACCTTTGCCGCGGCCTAGCGCCCGCACGGGTATGGAGGGTTTATTGCTGCCCAAGAGTCCCTCGCTCTCTCGGTTCACACGCGGTGACCTCTCGGGATCCATCGGCCCCTACCGTTCCCGCGCCCTCTCGCAGGCCGCTGCACCCTCACCCGGACGCTGGTGCACCCGCACAACCAGACTTTGGTCTGTGAAGAAATGTTAATTTCCCACCCCTATTTAGTGCGAAATGCAAAAAAGTGCATTATTATGACGGGAAAGCAGGTGAGCTACAACACAGTAGAACACCTGTAGTGGCACGCGCCAAACACGGCAAACCCCACAGTCGAAATTTCTGCACGAGAGGACACCACCATCATGACTTTGTACGCAGCACCCGGAACCGAAGGGGCCATCGTCAACTACCGCGACCGCTATGACAACTACATCGGCGGCAAGTGGGTACCGCCAGTCGATGGCGAATATATGGACAACATCAGCCCCGTGACCGGTGAAGTATTTTGTCAGGTGGCCCGCGGCAAGGAAGCCGATATCAATGCGGCCATCGATGCCGCGGAAAAGGCGTTTGCAACCTTTGGCAAGACAACTCCAGCAGAGCGCGCACTCTTGTTGCACCGCATCGCGGACCGGATTGAAGAGAACCTCGAAAAGATCGCCGTTGCGGAAACCTGGGAAAACGGCAAGGCCGTCCGCGAGACCTTGGCCGCCGATATCCCACTGGCCGTTGACCACTTCCGCTACTTCGCGGGCGCCATCCGCGCGCAAGAGGGCCGCCTGTCTCAGATCAGCGAAGACACCGTGGCCTACCACTTCCACGAGCCGCTCGGCGTGGTTGGCCAAATCATCCCGTGGAACTTCCCGCTGCTCATGGCTTCCTGGAAGATCGCACCGGCCCTAGCCGCTGGTAACTGCATCGTGCTCAAGCCTGCGGAGCAAACGCCGGCATCCATTTTGTTGCTCATGGATATCATCGGTGACCTCCTCCCAGATGGCGTACTCAATATCGTCAACGGCGTGGGTGAGGAAGCCGGTGCGGCACTGTCGGGTTCGGACCGCATCGCCAAGATTGCGTTTACCGGCTCCACCCCAGTGGGCAAGCTCATCAATAAGGCCGCCGCAGACAAGGTCATCCCGGTCACCCTGGAGCTCGGCGGTAAATCGCCGTCCATCTTCTTCAAGGACATCATGGATGAAGATGACTCCTACCTGGAAAAGTGCGTCGAAGGATTCGTCATGTTCGCGCTCAACCAGGGCGAGGTCTGCACCTGCCCATCGCGCGCCCTGGTCCATGAGGATATTGCCGATAAGTTCTTAGAGCTCGCCATCGAACGCGTCAAGAAGATCAAGATCGGCCACCCGTTGGATACCGAAACCATGATGGGCGCCCAGGCCTCCCAGGAGCAGATGGACAAGATTACCGAGTACCTCAAGATCGGCCCAGAAGAAGGCGCGGAAACGCTTACCGGCGGCCATGTGAACAAGGTCGAGGGCCTCGAAAACGGCTACTACATCGAGCCCACGGTATTTAAGGGCAGCAACGAGATGCGCATCTTCCAGGAGGAAATCTTCGGGCCGGTGCTCTCTGTAGCGACGTTCAAGGACTACGACGAGGCCATAGAGATCGCTAATACCACCAACTTCGGCTTGGGCGCCGGCGTGTGGTCGCGCCAGCAAAACATCTGTTACCGCGCCGGGCGCGATATTCAGGCCGGCCGCGTGTGGGTCAACCACTACCACGACTACCCGGCACACAGCGCCTTCGGCGGCTACAAGGAATCCGGCTTGGGCCGCGAGAATCACTTGATGATGCTCGGCCACTACCAGGAAACCAAGAACATGCTGGTCTCGTACTCGGACGCCCCCGCAGGCCTGTTCTAAGCCCCCAACTGGCGTTCCCACAACCGGCGCCCCCACAGCCCGCGTTAATCCGGTCTGGATTCCCCGGCAGCCACCGTGCCTAGTCCGCGCAGAAACTGCGGGTCCTCCCAATAAGACCCGTGGTCCCCGGGCAGGCCATCCGCGCCGGGGAGGGGAGCGGCACCGAAGGACTGAACGGTGGGATCCGGGCCGTGGATTCCGCTCAGTGGCCCCGTCGCGATAGCGATGGGGTCATTGTCATTGGTCGCCGCCCACACGGTGCCGTGCAGTTCGCGGGCATGCTGGGCGCTCGTGCCGGGGCTTCCCACCAGCACAATATCGGAGGCGATTTCCTTCTCGCGCGCCGCGTATCCGGTCACGACGGAGCCATAGGAATAGCCCACCACCGTTCGTTTTGCGCCCGGATACCGCTTGCCGATGCCCCGCTGAAACCGCGCCAGCTCCTGCCCCGCCGCACGCGCGGGATCGGCGTGCACGGCGCGCGGCAAGCTCGACGGGGCCTGGTAACCCAACCACACGGCGGCCGGCCCACCGCTTGCGGTGGCAATATTGCGGCCGCGGTCCACGGCGCGCTGCCAGGTGGTGGGGTCGGAGGAATGCACGCCTTCAACGAATGTGGTGACGGAGGCGGGTTCCGTGCGAAAACCCTCCGGATCCACCAGCGCTACCAGCCGGCCGGGGCTGGTTTCGACGATGCGCATATCGGGGTTATCCGCGGCCAGCTGCGCCACGCGGTCGCTGGCTTGGGCGAGGCTGATCTCGTGGATGGTATCGAGGGGGAGATCGGCAAAATCCTCGAGCCGCTGCGGTGGTTCCACCCCGGCGGGCGTGCAGAGGGCGTCGATTTCTTGGGCGCAGAGCCAATCGAGGGCATCGCCAAGCGCGCGCACCTCCCGCAGCAGCACGCCACCAGCCAGCGCGGCGGGGCCAGAAAACTCATCGACCTTGCCCAAAAAGGAAATGATCCGCGCCTCCACTCCCTCGCGCCAGGCCTGCAGGTCCGCATGCCGGTCGAGTACTTCAATGACTCGGTCCATTTCCCCAAGCGGGCTACTCAGCCACTCGGTGGCCTCCGCCAAACTGGAGCGCGCCGCCACGCCCGCGGGTCCACCCAGCGATAGCGACCGCCAATCGTGGTGCGAGTCCACATAGTGATTCTGCAGTCCAGAGTGATCCGCAGTAAGCTGCGCAGCGCTGTGGCGCAGGGCAGTGGATAAAATCATCGCGCCCTCCCCAAGTTCGCAGCCAGTGAGGAATCGAGCGCGCTGCTGCGGTCTAGGAAGGAGTGGAGGCTGCGCAGGTGCTGGGAAACGGTGGCATCGCTAAGTTGCTGCGTCTCGGACCACTGCGCCACCGCGCGCTGGAGGGCGGCAGACGTCCGGGAGGCTACGCTTAAGTGTGCCTCCGGTAACGCCGCCGCCGGCCGCGCCCTCAAACTGCGTACATGTGCGGGAAGGTGTTCAGGAATATCTACATAACTCATGCCTTTAAGCGTGGCCGCTGCGGGCTGTAGCCGCGAGGGCAAAACCGCCAACCTGTGGATAACTAGGTGACGCTGCACTAAGTTGGGATTTATGAAAGTAGCAGCAGTGCAATTGACCTCCACCGGCAGCATCGAGGAAAACCAAGAACTCGCCCTGGATAAAATCCGCGAGGCCGCGGCGGCGGGCGCGCGCCTTATCGTGCTGCCCGAGGCCACCTCGCAGAACTTCCGCTCGGGACGCCTAGATGAGCAGGCGCAGAACCTCGAAGGCCCGTTCGCCACCGCGATACAGGAAGCGGCGGAGGAATTGGAGGTCACCGTCGTCGTCGGCATGTTCTGCCCAGCCGATACCATCGAAAGCGAGGACAAGACCATCAACCGCGTATCCAATACCGCGCTCGTCGCAGGCCCAGGCGTGCTGGGCGGCTACGAGAAAATCCACACCTACGATGCCTTTGACTACCGCGAATCCGATACGGTGCAGCCCGGGGAGTCCCTGGTGACCTTCGACGTTGATGACCTTACCGTCGGCGTCGTGGTCTGCTACGATATCCGTTTCCCAGAGCAGTTCAAGGACTTGGCGCGCGAGGGCGCGCAGCTCATCGTTGTCCCCACCAGCTGGGCAGATGGCCCCGGCAAGCTGGAGCAGTGGCGCCTGCTCACGGCCGCGCGGGCGCTGGATTCCACCAGCTATATCCTCGCCGCGGGCCAATCCCGCCCAGGCGGCAACGCTGAGGCCGGATCGCCCTCGGGCCCGACCGGCATCGGGCACTCCACCATCGTCGATCCCAACGGCGTGCGCGTGGCCGAGGCCGGCTACGAAGACGAAATCCTCTACGCCGACATCGACCCGCAAGAAGTAGCGAAGACGCGCCGCTCCCTGCCGGTGCTAGAGCTTAACGACTAAGACTGCGCCGCATAATCCTCCGGCAGCCACTCTCGGTCGCGGCCCCAGCTGTGGCTTAAGATCCACTGCTTGCCGATGCCCCTTTTCTCCAACCCCTTCCTCGCTTCCGCCACTTCCTCGGCGCTGCCGAAGAGGGCGAAGTGGGTGGACGCGCCTGTGGATAACTCGGCCTCGTTGACTACTACATCAGTCGGGTCGGGGGAGAGGGTGTGGGTGGCGGCATCGGCAAGCGGCCGTGCCCCCAGCAACCATGGGTCGTTTTCTTGCCGGATGATGCGGCGCAGGCTGAGATCAGGGTAGAGGGCCGCAAGGTTCTGCTGGAAGTGCGTGTCATAGTGCGCGCCGGGGCTATCCGCAACGGCAAAAATCTGCAGGGCCAGGTTCTTCGCGAGGCCCTCCTCGCCCGCATCCGCGGCCTGGCGCGCCGCCAGCGCCAAGCACCGCGCCGCCGCCCAGCCCGTGCCATAGGCCAGGATGACCAACCTGCCGCCGCGCAACGCGCGCAGGTCCTGCCAGATGGAGCCGGTGGGCCGGCCCAATGTCCACCAATCGCCTGGCTTGGTATGCGCAAGCGACCGCGAGGCCGCGCCCACCGCGGCGACGTGGAAGACCAGCTGGCCGGTGGCATCGCTTGGCTGCGCGGGGGTGAGCATCCGCCACTGGCCGGGAAGGTACTGGGTGGTAACGGGGAAATACTGCCCCGGCTCGAAGGCTGCGGGCATTCCTGCCTCGACGCGAATGACCGCGGTTTCGCGCGTCGGCCGATCCACCGCGACCACCTGCCCCGAATACGCCGGCGCCTCCCCAGCCAAGTCCGCCTCGCGCGCCGCACTGGCCATCTCCTCGCAGACCTGGTGGATGACGGCGCAGGCGAAGTCGTATTGGTACCGCGTCAGCGCCAACACCCGCAGGCCTTTGATGAGCGCCTTCTCGAACCGCGCATAGACCTCGGCCGGGAAGCCGTGCCTGCGGTGATCGCGGCCGAGCTGCGCGATCTTCTCCCGGACGGCCTCGGGCAGCGCAGCCCCAACCCCGGACCCTGCCTTCGCACCGGCGCTGCTGGGCTCTGCGTGTTCAATCACCCACGCCAATGCATGCACCATGGACCGGTGGGTGTCCTGCATAGAAAGGGAAAAGACCTGCCGCGCTTCCGGCACCATGAGGAAAAACTGCTCATGCACCGCATTACGGTAGTCGTCTGCATACTTCCGGAAGTGCTCGCCCAATTCCCACATGGTTTCCCATCCTAGTGTGCTTTCCTGCCTTTTAGCGCGCGCATTTTGGCCCCGGGGCTACAGACCCAGCACCTTGATAACCTCGCGCGCCGCCAAGCGCCCCGCGCGCGTCGCCCCCACCGTCGAGGCGGTCGACCCATAGCCGGCGAGGAAGACCCGCGGGTTCGCCACAGGCGAGACCTCGTTGCGCATGACAATCCCGCCCTTGCGTGAGCGCAAGCGCAACGGCGCCAGATGGTCCAGCACCGGGCGGAAACCCGTATTCCAAAAGATGACGTCCACCGCCAAGTGGGTGCCCGCCGGATACGGCTGCCATGCCGCCACGCTTTCCGATGCCCCCGCCACCTCACCGCTCACCGCAGCGTCGCCGTCCGCCACCGTCTCACGGCTCGCCGCAGCGTCACCGCCCGCCGCAGACCCGCCAAACCGCACGCCGGTCGCGTCAATGGCATCGAACATGCCGCGCGAGACCAAAACGCCGCGCTCGACCGCATCCAGGTATTCCTGCCAGCGCGGAATCCCGGTGGTCGAGACCACCGAGGCCGGTGGATTGCCACTAAAGACCCGCTCGCGGACCTTCTTTTCCACATCCAAGCCCCACTGTTTATCAAACTCCGTATCCGTAAAATCCGGAGCCCGCCGCGTGGCCCAGGTGGTCTGGGCGATGCCCTCAAGCTCCAATAAAAACTGCACCGCGGATAACCCACCGCCGACGACCAACACGTGCTGGCCTGCAAAATCCTCCGCCGCCGAATAGTCCTTGGTGTGCAGTTGGCGACCGCCGAAACTGCCGATGCCCGGAATATAAGGAATATACGGCCTATCCCACGTGCCGGTGGCGTTGACGATGGTGCCCGCGGAAAACTGCTCGCCGGACTCCAGCGTCACGAGAAACGCGCCGCGTGCGCCGCGGGGATTGCGTGCGCCGCGCGCGCCGGGTTCTCCGGGCAGGGCACGGACGCTGCGGACGCGCGCCGGGCGGTAGGGCCGCAGTTGGAACTTGTCTTCGTAGGCGCCGTAATAGTTGGCAACTACCTGGGAGGCGGGGGAGGAGGCATCGGCAAGCGGGGCGGGCATGCCCGGCGGATCCGCGATGTTATGGGCCTTTCCTAGCGTCAGGGAATCCCACCGGTGACGCCAGGTGCCGCCGGGGGCGGGGTTGGCATCGATAAGCAAAAAGTCTTGGGCGGGGATAAGGCCGCGGGAGGTGAGCTGGTGGGCCGTCGCCAAGCCTGCCTGGCCCGCGCCGATGATGATGCTGAGGTAGTGCTCCACCGTGCCATTGTAGCGGGGGTGAAAATCCGCCGTATGTTGTGGCTCACTACATGATATGTAATGTACTTTTTATCTGCGCGCTCGCTGCACGTGAGCGACCTGCCATAACTGCACAGCTAGAAAGGATTCCCATGGAAGATTTTTCCGCTTATACGCTCATGCTGGACGTGGGTTGGATTTCCTTACTCATGGTCATCGGCAATATTTTGCGCCACCAAGTGAAGTTTATCTTCCAGGACTTATTGCTGCCTGCCCCCATTACCGCCGGCCTAATCGGCCTGCTCGTCGGGCCCAACGTGCTGGGGTGGATCAACTTCTCCGATAACCTCGGCGACTACACCTCAATCCTGATCGCCGTGGTCTTTGCCTCGATGGCGTATTCCATGGAGGTCGGCGGCAACATGGGCAAGGGCGCGCGCAATATGTGGGGCTATTCCACCATGATGTTTACCGGCCAGTGGGGTCTGTTCATCGTGCTGGGTTTGCTCTTCTTCGC
The DNA here is from genome assembly GCF_040225725.1 of Corynebacterium sp. KPL4015. NCBI lineage: Bacteria > Bacillati > Actinomycetota > Actinomycetes > Mycobacteriales > Corynebacteriaceae > Corynebacterium > Corynebacterium sp. KPL4015. The sequence goes on from NZ_JBEHGF010000021.1 coordinate 26,225, forward strand.
CCCAGTCTTTGATACCCCCAACTGGTTCGGCATGATGCTGCCAGTTGGCTTTACAGGTGGCTTCGGCACGGCCGCCGCTGTGGGTGGCGCGCTGGAAGGCGTCGGCGCCGAGGCGGCAGCGTCTTTGGGCTTTACCTCCGCGACCGTCGGCACCCTGGCCGCGATTATCGGCGGTGTCATCGCTGGTAACTGGGGCATCCGCAAGGGCAAGGTGTCTTACGTCCCCAAGGAGCTGCCGGAAGAGATTCGCCGCGGCTATATCAAGAACCTAGATGAGCGCCCCTCCCTTGGTCGCGCGACCACCAACCCTTCTTCCATCGAGCCGCTCGCGCTGCACTTCGGCTTCATCATCCTCACGGTTATGACGGCGTACGGCGTCAATAAGGGCATTTCTAGCATTTGGGAAAATGTTTCCATCCCGCTCTTTGCGATGTCCATGGTTATCGGCCTCATCTTCCGCGCCATCATGAACTTCGTCGGCGCCGAGGATTACCTGGATAAGGATTCCGTATCCTCCATCTCCGGTGCCGCTACCGATTACCTCATCGCCTTCGGCGTGGCCGCCATTGTTCCTGCCGCTATCGCTTCCTACTGGCAGGCGCTGCTGGTCCTGTTCATTCTGGGTACCATCTTCTGTACCTTCTTCTTGATGTGGTTCCCCGCAGAGTTCTTTGGCGAGCGCTGGATCGAGCGCGGCATCTTCGGCTGGGGCTGGGCGACGGCTACCGTGGCTACCGGCATCGCCGTGCTTAAGATCGTCGATCCGAAGCTGAAATCCGGAACGCTTTCCGAATACGGCATGGCCTACATCGGCTTCGGCCCCTTCGAGATTTCGTGGACCATCATCGCGCCGATGGCCGTGATGTACGGGTTTACCGGCGCGTTCGGTGCAGTCTCGCTGGCCATTTCCATCGGCGTGTACCTGACGTTCAAATTCATGGGCTTGCTTCCGCCGCGCGGCACGATTTTCAAAGAGGGCATCGGCCACGTGGGCCAGAAACAAGAAACCTAGCCTTCACAAATCCACTCTGTGCAAGCCGGGCTCCCACATTTTTGGTGTGGCGGCCCGGCTTTGGCGTGCCGCCACTTCGCTTGCTTGCCGGGCCCCTAAGCCCCCACCTCGATTACACCGTGCGCCCCCACTCCTGGACCGGCCGAACTTCGGTAGGGCTGTTGTGGCAGAAACCGGAAAGTTGAGCCGGATGGACTCAAAAAGTTCGGGTTGAGTGGAATAGGCTCAACTTTATGTGCGTTATACCAAGTGAATCCTTAAAATGGATGAATAAATCTTAGAAGGAGAAACGTACACATGAGTTCTTTTAACCCCACCACCAAGACACAAGAGGCGCTGCAGGAAGCCCTGCAGACCGCGTCCGCGAATGGCAACCCGGATATCCGCCCGGCGCACTTGCTGGCGGCCATTCTTGGGCAGGAAGGCGGCATCGCCGAGCCGGTGCTTAAGGCCACCGGCGTTGACCCGGATACCGTGTTGAAGGAAGCGCGCGAGCTGGTTAACTCTTATCCCAGCGCCGAGGGCGCCAATATGTCTAACCCGCAATTCAACCGGGATGGCCTGAACGTACTGACCAAGTCGCAGGAATTGGCGGGCGAGCTTGGCGATGAGTTCGTGTCCACCGAAGTCCTCCTCGCCGCCATCGCCGGTTCGAAGACCGACGCTGCCGAGCTGTTGACCGGCCGCGGCGCAACCTACGACGCCATTAAGGGCGCCTTCCCCTCCGTGCGCGGGGCCGCCAAGGTGACCTCGGAGAACCCGGAAGACCAATTCCAGGCCCTGGAAAAGTACGCCACCGACCTCACCGCGCGGGCGCGCGAGGGCAAGATCGACCCGGTCATTGGGCGCGATCAGGAAATCCGGCGCGTCGTCCAGGTGCTTTCGCGCAGGACGAAGAATAACCCGGTGTTGATTGGTGAGCCGGGCGTCGGCAAAACTGCGATCGTTGAGGGCCTGGCCCGCCGCATCGTGGCTGGCGACGTCCCCGAGTCCTTGAAGGGCAAGACGCTTATCAGCCTGGACCTCGGCTCCATGGTCGCCGGCGCCAAGTTCCGCGGCGAGTTCGAGGAGCGCCTTAAGGCTGTGCTGGATGAAATCAAGCAATCTGAGGGCGAAATCATCACCTTCATCGATGAGCTGCACACCATCGTCGGCGCCGGCGCTACCGGCGAAGGCTCCATGGACGCCGGCAACATGATCAAGCCCATGCTGGCCCGCGGCGAGCTGCGCCTCGTCGGTGCAACCACGCTGGATGAGTACCGCAAATACATCGAAAAGGACGCCGCCCTCGAGCGGCGTTTCCAGCAGGTCTATGCTGCAGAGCCGTCCGTGGAAGACACCATCGGTATCCTGCGCGGGCTCAAGGAGCGCTACGAGGTACACCACGGCGTGCGCATCATGGACTCGGCCTTGGTTTCGGCAGCGGAGCTATCGAACCGCTACATCACCAACCGCTTCCTGCCGGATAAGGCCATCGACCTAGTCGATGAAGCCGGTTCCCGCCTGCGCATGGAAATCGACTCCTCGCCGCAGGAAATCGATGAGCTTGAGCGCATCGTTCGCCGCATGGAGATTGAAGAGCTCGCGCTGAAGAAGGAATCCGACGCCGCCTCCCAGGACCGCCTGGCCGCCCTGCAAGGCGAGCTCGCGGACCAGCGCGAAAAGCTCGGCGAGCTCAAGGCGCGCTGGGCCAACGAGAAGAAGGCCATCGATGACGTGCAGGATATCAAGGAAGAACTCGACGATCTCCGCCGCCAAGCAGAAATTGCCGAGCGCGATGGCGACCTCGCCCTAGCCTCCGAGATCAACTACGGCAAGATCCCGCCGCTGGAAAAGGACCTGGCAGCAGCCGAGGAAAAGGCCGCCGCCCAGCGCAATACCATGCTGGATGAGGAGGTCAGCCCGGATACCATCGCGGAGGTCGTCTCCGCGTGGACCGGCATTCCCGCCGGCAAGATGTTGCAGGGCGAGACCGAGAAGCTGCTGAACATGGAGGCGGTGTTGGGCAAGCGGGTCGTCGGCCAGCGCGAGGCCGTGACCGCCGTTTCCGATGCCGTGCGTCGCTCCCGCGCGGGCGTGGCTGACCCCAACCGCCCGACCGGCTCTTTCCTCTTCCTCGGCCCTACCGGCGTGGGTAAGACGGAGCTGGCTAAGGCGCTGGCGGACTTCCTCTTCGACGATGAATCCGCCATGGTGCGCATCGATATGTCCGAGTACAGCGAGAAGCACTCCGTCTCCCGGCTCGTCGGTGCCCCTCCGGGATACGTCGGTCACGAAGCCGGTGGCCAGCTCACCGAGGCCGTGCGGCGTCGGCCTTATACGCTCGTGCTTTTCGACGAAGTGGAAAAGGCCCACCCCGACGTCTTCGACGTCCTCCTCCAGGTCCTGGATGAGGGGCGGCTTACCGATGGCCAGGGTCGCACCGTCGACTTCCGCAATACCGTCATCATTTTGACGTCCAACCTGGGCGCTGGCGGTACGAAGGACGAAACCATGGAGGCCGTAAAGCGTGCCTTCAAGCCGGAGTTCATCAACCGCCTCGATGATGTGGTGATGTTCGAGCCGTTGTCGGAGGAGCTGCTGCGCGGCATCGTGGACATCCAGCTGCGCGGTCTCACCGAGCGCCTGGAGGCCCGCCGCCTGACGCTGCAGGTATCCGATTCCGCCAAGTCCTGGTTGGCTGACCGCGGCTATGACCCCGCCTACGGTGCCCGCCCGCTGCGCCGGACCATCCAGCAGGCTATCGGTGACAAGCTAGCGAAGAAGCTTTTGGCTGGCGATATTGCCGATGGCGATACCGTCCACGTTGACGTCGCCGATGGCGGCGCGGAGCTGGATATTTCTGCTCGCTAAATTACCGGGCGAAAAATAATGCTCATGCCTTTAGACTGGAAGGCATGAGCATTTTAGTTTCCCCGCAGGAACTCAAAGAATCCATCTACCACGGCGATCGTTTCACCCTCCTCGGCACCCACTGGCAGCCCAAGACGGGCCAAAGCTTCATCGACTTTGCTTCCCAGCACATTCCCACCGCACTTTTTGGTGATACCGGCGCGGCCTTCGTCGGCCTTCCCGGCTCGCGCAATGGCCGCAACCCGCTTCCGGACGAAGATAAGTTGCAGTCCTGGATCCGTTCTTGGGGCCTGCAGGAAGACCGCCCCGTAGTGGTCTATGACGAAGGCCGCGGGCTTTTTGCTGGCCGTGCGTGGTGGACGCTGCGGTGGGCAGGCCTGACTGATGTGCGCATCCTCGATGGCGGTCTGGAAAACTGGCTCGCGCACGGTTACCAAACTCTGACGGGGCCGGGCAATATCGCGGTCGGCTCGACGTTCGAGGTCACTCCCGGCCAGCTGCCTACCGCCACGATTGATGACGTCCGCGAGCACGATGGCGTGCTCATCGATACGCGCTCGAGCAACCGCTTTGCCGGCCGCCGCGAGAACCTGGACTTGAAGGCAGGCCACATCCCGGGTGCGGTCAATGTTCCCGAGCGCCTCTTCCACAACGATGGGGTGCGCACGTTGAAGTCCCCGGATGAAATCCGTGAGGTGCTGGCCGCGGCTGGATTGACCCAGGAAAACACCAAGGACGCAATTATCTATTCCGGTTCGGGCAACCACTCCGCGCTGGCACTCGCAGCGATGGAGGACGCAGGATTTACCGGCCTGCGTCACTACATCGGTGGCTGGTCGCAGTGGTCTGCAGACCCGACCAACCCAGTGGAACGCGGGAATAGGACTTCGGTTGACGATTAATTCCAATTAATCGCTCCGATTCCGACTGGTACCGGCACCGTGGGGTGCCGGTACCTATTATTATCGGGAGATGATGGCTTCTTTACTCCTGATTTTCGCACTCGTGCTCGGCATCGCCGGTGGCTTTTTGCTGTACTACGACCGCACGCAGCGCGTAGCCGATGCCCAGCGCGATACTGCATCCCAGCACGACCGGAAAGGCTGGGACACCTGGGAAGACCAGGATGCGCCTTCCCACGCACGCCCCGAAACTAAGGGGGAAACTGAAGAGGATGCGGAAGACGCCGCAGGCTCTGAGGCCGTTACAGATCCTGAGAGCGAAGGCGGTGCTGAGGACCACCCCGGTTTCGCGGCGAAGTACTCGCCGTCCCCCGATGTTGAATCCGATTCTTCCTCCGCTACCTCTTCAGGCCGTCACCATCGCGCTGCAGGCGAATCAGGCCGCAGCGGTGATGACAGGGCGAGTGAAGATAGCGCCAGTGACGCCAATGCCAGCGACGAAGCCCGCGCTAACGACTCCGAGGCTGTTTCAGATAATGGCGTTGTAAAAGGCAGCGCCGCCACTGCTGCCACTGCCGCCAACGCCACCGCCTCTACCGCCGGCCCCAATGACGCCCATGCAACCGGCTCCGACAGCACCAGCAGTTCCGATAACGCCGGCAGTGCCAGTAATACTGGCAGTGCTGGCAGTGCTGCCCGTGCCAACACTGCAGGCAGCACTGAAGAGACGTCGGAAGCTGGCGCAGAAACGGAATCGGGTGCGGCTGACTCCCTCGAAGAGGCAGGCCAAGAGGGGACTGAAGAACAACCGGAAGGTCACGCAAAGCCTAAGCCGGTAGGGCGGCCGCGGCCGCTTATCCCTGGCACCATTCGTCGGGAGCGCAAGAACTGGGCGGAGACCCGGGGCTTTGAGTACATGAAGTCGGACCAGTACCTTGTCGATGAATGGACAAGGGGAGTGGCCTCCTCCGGCGCCGCGCCGAAAGACATCGTTGCCGGCAACGTGTATGGCCACGAAATGTTGCTGATGGATATCGACGGCGTGAATGTGATGGCGATGCGGACGGGAGCTGCATCGGATGTGGTCATTGATTTCCAGCGTTTCGGCAGCCAGGAGGCCGAAATGTCCGAGGACCTGTTAATGGCCATGAGCATCGAAGGTTTCGATGTATATTCCTCCGATCGCGGCGTGACGGAGCGGATGGTAGACGAACGCGTGCGCATCGCACTGCAACGCATGCCGGAGGTGGTCTCGGCGCTGTGGCTGGAGACCGAGTGGGTTTTGGCACAAACCACCAAGCATTCGCGCACCGCGGATTGGGAGGCAATGCTCTCACCCCTGGCTTTACTTGCCGATGCTTCCCGCGTCCTCCCACCCCGTTCCTCCTCCGTGCATACCATCCACCTTGAGGACTTGGACCCAGCCAGGGAAATTCCCGCGGCACCTGTGGTCGATGCGGTGGGTGGAACAGCGGCGGCGGGGCAGCCGGAGTTTTCCCGGCCGGTCATTCAACGGCCGGAGGAACCGTTGGATATGCCCTCGCGCACGTACTCCGAGACCCGCGGCCCGGTTGAACACACGGCGATTGGGGCGGACGAGGTCGATGCCATTGCCGATGGCAATGAACGCCCCACGCCCGACTCAGGCACTGCCCGCCTGCCGCGCCAGCAATTTGGGGAGGCTTCCATCTTCGGCGACGCTTCGGGTGATGCTTCTGGCGACGGCCTCGACGCTGCCTCCCAAGACGTCAGTGGCTCGGCCGCTGGACGGGAGAACGATGATAAAGACCGCGGTGACGATTCCGAGCCGCAGCAGGGGGAGTAGCCTAGAATGTTGCGTTGGCCCACATAGCCAGGGATTTCCCTCACACTCCGAAGAACACTCTAGAAAAGGAGCAATGCGATGACTGAAGTGCACCTGCAAGAAGACAAGAAGAAGCGTCTCGCGGAACTGGTCAAGGAGCTTGCCGTTGTGCACGGCAAGGTGACTTTGTCCTCGGGCAAAGAGGCCGATTACTACGTCGATTTGCGCCGTGCGACCTTGCACCACGAAGCCTCCCACCTCATCGGGTCCTTGCTTCGCGAGCTCACCGCGGATTGGGATTTTGCTGCCGTCGGAGGCTTAACCCTTGGCGCGGACCCGGTAGCGACCTCCATCATGCATGCCGATGGCCGCGATATCGACGCCTTCGTCGTGCGCAAAGAAGCCAAAAAGCACGGCATGCAGCGCCGCATCGAGGGCGTGGATGTGACCGGAAAGAAGGTGCTGGTCGTCGAGGACACCACCACGACCGGCAACTCGCCGCTCACAGCAGTCGCCGCATTGCGCGAAGCTGGAGCAGAAGTAGTTGGCGTAGCTACCGTCGTTGACCGCGCCACCGGAGCCGAGGACGTCATCTCGGCCGAGGGCCTTGAATACCGTTCCCTGCTTTGCTTGGATGACCTTGGACTCGCGTAACGAGATGGACCAGGCACGCCAAGAGGCGCCCGCCGGGCAGGCCGAGAGTTCTGCGCAACCAGAGCAGCAGGAGCAGCGAGAACAGCCCGAGGAGGCGAAGGGGCCGACCGAATGGAATGAGGGCCGCCACGGCGTGGGGCCCTGGGAAGGGCCCTGGCCGCAAGGGCCGGAGGCTGAAAAATACGATCCGGAGCTCCTGCGCGAGGGCGACCGGCGCAATGTCGTCGACGCGTATCGGTATTGGCGGAGGGAGGCGATTAAGGGGGACATCGATAAGCGGCGGCACAGCCTGCATATCGCCATCGAGAACTTTGAAAATGACGCCAATATCGGCACCGTCGTGCGCACCGCCAATGCCTTTGCCGTCGATACCGTCCACATTGTGGGGCGGCGCCGGTGGAACCGCCGCGGCGCCATGGTGACGGATAGGTATCAGCATCTGCGGCACCATGAGAGCGTCGATAAGCTCATTGCCTGGGCAGCCGAGGAAAACCTCACGGTCGTGGCCATTGATAACACCCCCGGTTGCGTGCCCCTCGAAACCGCCGAACTGCCGGAACGCAGCCTGCTGCTATTCGGGCAAGAAGGTCCCGGAGTAAGCGCCGCCGCGCAAGATGCCGCCCTCATGACCTGCTCCATCGCGCAATTTGGCTCCACGCGGTCCATCAACGCTGGTGTGGCCGCGGGCATCGCCATGCATACCTGGATCCGGCAGCACGCCGATCTGCACAATTCCTGGTAAGAGATCGTTACACTAACTGTAATAAACCTTGCTACTGGAGTGATAAAGAAATCGTGGAAGAAAAGTGGGCCCACCGCGCCGAACTCGCGGAAACCGCCATTGATGAGCGCCATGCGCATTCCGTATGGGGCCTGCCGCGGACCAACCTCGCCATCGTCAGCTGGCCGCCCACCACGAAAGAAAAACTCCTCGTACACTGGCACTACTGGTGGCAGGCGCACTACCTCGATTGCCTCGTCGATGCGGCGGAGCGGAAGAATACTAAGGCCCGCCGCCAGCGCATCCTCGACACCACGCGCGGGATCCGCGTCCGGAATCTGGCGAAGCTGACCAAGAATAAGTACTTCGACGACAAAGCCTGGCTCGCCCTCGCCCTAGGGCGCGTGGGCGAGGTAAAAAAGATGAAACCGCCCAAGGCGTTAGCGTCTTTGCAGGGAAATATCACCGAGGGCCTCGATGACTCGCTGGGCATATTGCCGTGGCGTGATGGCGAGAACTTCATGAACGTGCCGGCCAATGGGCCCGGAGCCATCATGCTGGCGCGGATGGGAAAGATTACCGCGGCCCGCCGCATTGTTGACTGGGTCTACGACAACCTGGTGAATGAAGATGGCTTCATCATGGACGGCGTGCGCATGCGCATGGATGGCCCTGAGATCGTCAAACAAGTCCACCCGTATTGCCAAGGCGTGATGTTGGGGGCATGCCTGGAGATTGTGTTGGCGATGCGGGAGGAGTCGAGCATCGGCAAGCTGGAGCAGATCGACAGCGTTTACGAGGCCGAACTGGCATCCGAGATGATGAGCTACATCATCAAGATCCGTGGCCTGGTGCAGGCTATTGCTTCTGGGATGGCGACTCCGTCTGGCGTCGTGGATTGGGAGACCGGTGATGGTGATGGCGGCCTGTTTAAGGGCATCCTGATGCGCTATCTTGCTGATGTTGCTGTGCGGTTGCCCGGAGACTCGCCCGCGAACCGGGCCACCAAAAAGTTGGCGACCCGCATGGTGGTGGCGTCTGCCGAATCCGTGTGGGAGCACCGGCTCGAGGTCGATGGCCTGCCAATTTTTGGCTCTGATTGGACTGCCGATGCCCGCCTACCGCACAACTACGGCTTCGGGCACACGACCGTCAGTGAAAAGATGGGCATCATTCGCGTGGATGAGCGCGACCTATCCGTGCAGCTGTCTGGGTGGATGCTTCTGGAGGCGTGCGCCCGGGTAGCTCGTGACCTGCATGAAAAATCGGGTCGCGATTAGCTGCGTTTAACCGTGCTTTTAAACGCCTAGCGCGGGGTTTGCCGTGTGGGGGCGCTGCATTTTTGAGAGTTGGGCAGTAAACACAGGAAATGTCACACAAATTTTGCGGCGGAAATCCGGAAATGTGGGCATAATTGGGTGTTGGAACGTGTTTGACCGCAATCCCACTTAAGGATGGAATTTCATGCCAATTGCAACCCCCGAGGCGTATAACCAGATGCTGGACACCGCGAAGCAGAACGGCTTCGCATTCCCAGCCATCAACTGCACCTCGTCTGAAACGATCAACGCAGCACTGAAGGGCTTTGCCGAGGCAGAGTCTGACGGCATCATCCAATTCTCCACCGGTGGTGCAGAGTTCGGCTCTGGCCTCGCGGTCAAGAACAAGGTTAAAGGTGCTCAGGCCCTAGCCGCCTTCGCACACGAGGCAGCGAAGCACTACGGCGTCAATATCGCCCTGCACACCGACCACTGCCAGAAGGAAGTTCTGGATGATTACGTTCGTCCGCTGATGGCCATCTCCCAGGAGCGCGTCGACCGCGGCGAGAACCCGCTGTTCCAGTCCCACATGTGGGACGGCTCTGCTATTCCGATCGATGAAAACTTGGTCATCGCTCAGGAGCTTCTGGAGAAGGCGAAGAAGGCACACATCATTCTCGAGGCAGAGATTGGCGTTGTCGGCGGTGAAGAAGACGGTGTCGAGGCCAAGGCCGGAGATAACCTGTACACGACCCCGGAAGACTTTGAAAAGACCATCGATGCACTGGGCACCGGCGAGAAGGGCCGCTACCTGTTGGCCGCTACCTTCGGTAACGTGCACGGCGTCTACAAGCCGGGCAACGTGAAGCTGCGCCCCGAGGTTCTGCTGGAGGGCCAGAAGGTTGCGCAGAAGAAGCTCGGCCTGAGCGAGGGTGAGCACGCCTTTGACTTCGTATTCCACGGCGGTTCCGGCTCTGAGAAGGAGAAGATCGAAGAGGCGCTGCGCTACGGCGTCATCAAGATGAACGTGGACACCGATACCCAGTATGCGTTTACCAACCCAGTAGCTCGCCACATGATGGAAAACTACGACGGCGTGTTCAAGATTGACGGCGAGGTAGGCAACAAGAAGGTCTACGACCCACGCTCTTACCTGAAGAAGGCAGAGCAGGGTATGTCCGAGCGCGTCATCGAGGCATGCCAGGACCTCCACTCCGTGGGTAAGACCACGGCAAAGTAGGACGAGTCTAAGCCGAAGGCGAGATCTCGCAGTAGGCACGACGAAGTAGCCGCTTCCCCCTATGCGGGAGGCGGCTTTTCCTATTTCTAGTCCCATTTCTAGACCTATCGCTGAGCCTATCTGTGGGGCGCGAGGACGCGGCGGGACCTTGCCGGGGATGAGACAGAGCAGGCAGGTATGCCAGACCAGCGATGCCAGCGAGATTGGGCAGAAATTAGGCTGGCCAGGTCGGGTGGACACGGCAGGACCGGCGGTCCCAGTGGAGGAGGCGGACTAGGCAGACCGGCCGGACTGGGTGGGTCAGGTGAGGGCTAGGCGGAACTCCTCGTTGGTCGTGGTGAATAGGCGGGTGAGGGGATAAACCGCGGGTTGCCGCTCCACGGCGGGATCCAGGCGATGCGGCCCTTGATGCGAACCATGCGCCCGCGTGCGGTGGGGCGGGAATCATCATCTTGATTCACCGCATTGTGATGAGCGCAGAGCGTTACGAGGTTTTCTTGGTTTGTGGGGCCGCCGGCTGCCCAGGCGGTGAGGTGGTGGACTTGGGCGTCATCGGCAGGCGTGGAGCAGCCGGGCCAAGCGCAAATAGGATGTTCCGCGCGGGCTAGCATGCGCTGCTTCCAGCTGGCCATGCGCTCGGTGCGATACAGGTTCACCGCGCCGTGCTCAGGATGGACCAAGCTCACGTAACCGCGTTGGGCGAGGGTCCGGGCGACGAGCTGGGTGCCGGACATGCGCGCGCCGTTGGAAAGCTGAAGCATGATGTCATCGCCCTGGCCAGCAGTGATGCGGTCTAGCTGGTCAAGGGTGACGATCACATTGGTATGCACCGCAGGCAGCGCGCCGGGATTGCCCTCGAGGATGACCTGCTTGGCGGCTGCGAGCGGGTTTTCCTTATCCACGGAAGCGAGAACGCCCTTGATATCCGCGATATCAGTGGGCTCCGCGGTGATGGAGATGGTGTGGGGACCATCGGGGCGTCGGGGATAGCGGACGCCGTGCGAGGGACGCTTGGCGGGATTGAGCTGTTTGAGGCGCTTCTTTGCGATTGCCGGAATCAGGTGGGCTTCTGCGCGGCAGAGCTCTAGGCGAAGATCCCAACTGCGGTTGGTGTCTTTCACGCGGTGGGCGAAAGACTCGATGCTTTCGAGGATGGCGAGGTCGTGGCCGCGAGAACGAGCGGCCTCGCAGGCGAGGCGCTGCTTGCGGCTATTGGAGGTGCGGCCGAAATATGTGTGCTGGAGGCGGGCGAGTTGCGCGGCGAGGAGCTGGCTGGCGCCGGCTTCGATGAGCTGCTGTTCGGAGCATCCCTGAAACTCGGCGACGAGGTCCACACCGCGACGGCAAAGTTGCAAAAATTCTGTGTTCACGGCTCCTGACCGTAAATGCGGTACGGGTGCGCGGCAATGGATGAGCAAGGCGAAACGGCGATTCTGTGGAATTCTCGCGCGGCGGGGGTTGGTGTCGCACGCATACAGCGGGTTATCCACAACCTGGCGCAGGCCGGGATGCGGGTATTCGGGGGCGGTGGTAGACAGCGGTCTTCTATGCTGGAGGACATGTCGGAAGCGAAACAAAGAGTCTCAACGAGGCAAATGCTGCGGGTGGTGGACCGTTCAGTATTATCGCGTCTGCAACGCATCCGTTCGCGCTTCGTTTATATAATCCAGGCCACCGTCGGTGCCGCATTGGCGTATTGGGTGGCTAGCTCCCTCTTTGGGCATCCGCAGCCGTTCTTCGCGCCCATCTCGGCTGTCATCATTCTGGGGCTTTCGGGCGGGGACAGGATGAAAAGGGCAGTGGAGATGTCACTGGGCGGCATCGTCGGCGTGGCCTTGGGCGATTTGCTGTTCCAAGTGGTGGGGCAGGGGCCGTTCCAGATCCTCTTCATTGTGGGAGCAGGCCTGGTTGTGGGGTCTTTTATTACGAAATCGCCGCTGGTGTCCAACCAGATTGTCTTTGGTTCCATCCTTATTGCCACGATTTTTCCGCCCACCGAGGGACCGGGTGGCCTGCACCGGGCCATCGACGCGATGATTGGTTCCGGCATTGGGCTTATCACGATTGCGCTTATCCCGAATTCCCCGCTGAAGGAAGCTCGGCGCGAGGTGTCGAAGGTGTTGAGGATTGCATCCAGCATTCTCAACGACGTCACGCATGGCATCCGCGATACCAATCCCGAGATTATTCGCGATGCCCGCGATGCGGTGCGCGGCACGCAAAATGACGTGAATACGCTGCTGAGCGCGGCGCAATCGGGCAGGGAGGCATCGGAAGTATCGCCGCTTTTGTGGACCTCGCGCAGGAGCATTCGGTCCCTAGAGCGCATCCTATTGCCGGTAGATAATGCGGTGCGCGGGGTGCGGGTGCTATCGCGCCGCGCGCTAGTGCTTACTGAAGACGGCGATACCGTATCCGCAAAGCAGCTAGAGCTCCTAGAAGAGCTATCAGAAATTATCCTCGCGGTGGGAGAGCTTTACGGCCGGCAAAAGCGGGACCACGATGAGGCGATAGAGATACCCGAACTCGTGCAGCGGCTGCGCTACGTGGGCGGTCAAGCAGGCATGGATCTTATCGAAGAAGACGCGACGCTTTCTGCCTTTACGATCCTCGCGCAGACGAGGTCCATCGTCGTGGACATGCTTATGGTCTGCGGGCTTTCGCGCGAGTCCGCCGTCGCGCACCTGGTTCCTACCTCTACGCACCCGGCGTTCCCGCCAGAGGTGTGGGAGCGTAAAGATAAGCAAAAGGGGCAGAATTAGCAGGACCTCGCCCGCATATCCGCCGAGCGGGGCGCTTGCCGAGTTGTGCGAGCTGAGTCAACCGAGGGCCGAGTCGGAGGAGACGGGGTGAGCTGGCTGAACCGGCGTTAGCTGTGACGGGTGGACTAGGGGCGCACTACTTGGAGGTCGCGCAGGTGGCGGTAGAAGGTGACGCGGGTGAGAGGGCGTTTGTGGGGGATGGCATCGACAAGCACGCGCAGTTGGGGACCGCCTGCCTGGACCGCGCGGCCGGTGTGGACGGAATCCGGGTCGAGGCGGCCGGGCTTGCGCAGCAGAGAGCGCAGGCGGCCTTCGGGCTCGACTGGAGAGGTTGCGCGGGCCGCCAGGATGCCAGGGGCATCGGTCATGGGGACGAGCCGCGCGCCAAAAGTGCCGTGACCTGAGGCGGCAAGGGTGTCATCATCGATGATGATTTCACCGGTAAGCGGGCCATTCGACCAATCTGAGATGGTTGTTGAGCCGGCGACGGCCTGGCCGGAATCATTGCGGATGAGTGGCACCGGGCGAACCGGGGCGGTGCGGGCGACCTCGAGGGCCTCCTGCGGCGCGGCGGGCAGGCCCCAATTAGCGGCGGCGGCTGACTCGCCCGTGGGGATGAACGCTACCTCAGCCCACAGGTTATCGGCGCGCATGAGCCGGGTAATGACGGCGTTCAGCGCCGAATCCGAGCCCGCAATCACGATGCGCAGGCGGTCCTCCAAGTACGGTTCCTGCGGGGCGGCGGCAGGGGCGCCGAGGTGGCGGACATCGGGCTGCGCGGCGATCTCGTCAAGCGAAGGCGTGGGGTCGTGGGGGAGGAGGTTGGTGGCGGCGGCATCGATAAGCGAGAGCTCCTTGCGGGAAGGAACGGCCGAAAGGTCATAGGCCTCTGCGGGCAAATCAACGCCGGGGGCGCCGCAGCGGAGGAACAAAAAACGCATGCACATCATGCTACGTGGGCTATTGCGGCCAGAAAAGTGTAAGGTAAATGCGTATTTTGGCTTCAATAATGAGGAAGTGACTTAAAAGATGGCAGCGATCGTCATTGTCGGCGCCCAATGGGGCGACGAAGGCAAGGGCAAGGCTACCGATATCCTTGGCGGGAAAGTTGACTACGTAGTCAAGCCGAACGGCGGCAATAACGCCGGGCACACCGTGGTGGTAGGCGGTGAAAAATACGAGCTGAAGCTCCTGCCCGCCGGTATTCTTTCTGAAAACGCCACCCCTGTGCTGGGCAATGGCGTGGTGATTAACCTCGAGGCGCTCTTTGATGAGATTGATGGCCTGGAAGCGCGCGGGGCAAATGCCTCCCGCCTGAAGATTTCCGCGAACGCGCACCTCGTGGCGCCGTACCACCAGACCCTCGACCGCGTGCAAGAGCGATTCCTGGGCAAGCGCGCCATCGGTACCACCGGCCGCGGCATCGGGCCGACCTACGCCGATAAGGTCGCGCGTATTGGCATCCGCGTGCAGGATATTTTCGACGAGTCCATCCTGCGCCAGAAGGTCGAGTCCGCGCTGGAGATTAAGAACCAGATGCTGGTGAAGATGTACAACCGCAAGGCCATCGAGGCCGAGCAGATTGTGGAGTACTTCTTAAGCTACCGCGACCGCCTGCGCCCCATGGTCATCGACGCCGAGCTCGAGCTGAACGAAGCGCTTGCTAATGGCCAGAATGTACTCATGGAGGGCGGCCAGGCCACCATGTTGGACGTTGACCACGGCACCTACCCGTTCGTGACTTCCTCGAACCCGACTGCGGGTGGGGCATCGGTTGGCTCTGGCATTGGACCGACGCGGATTAAGACCTCGCTGGGCATTATCAAGGCCTATACCACCCGCGTTGGCGCCGGCCCGTTCCCCACCGAGCTCTTTGATAAGTGGGGCGAGTACCTGCAGACCACCGGCGGCGAGGTCGGCGTGAACACTGGGCGCACGCGCCGCTGTGGCTGGTACGATTCCGTGATTGCTCGCTACGCCACGCGCGTGAATGGCTTTACGGATTACTTCTTGACCAAGCTCGATGTGCTTACCGGCATTGGCGAGATTCCTATCTGCGCGGCTTATGACGTTGACGGAAAGCGTTACGACGAGATGCCCGTTACCCAGTCTGAGTTCCACCACGCCGAGCCGATTTTTGAAACCATGCCGGCGTGGGACGAGGATATCTCCGAGTGCACCACCTTTGAGGAGCTTCCACAGAAGGCGCAGGATTATGTACTGCGCTTGGAGGAGCTGTCTGGCTGCCGTATCTCCTATATCGGTGTCGGCCCTGGCCGCGACCAGACTATTGTGTGCCACGATGTCATGGACGACCAGTAACGGACGTAGCTGCGTGGATGAGCTCGTACTAGTCGCGAGCTCATAAAAGTAAGAAGGGGCGAGGTACCTCACCAAGGTACCTCGCCCCTTCTTTAAGATCCTCGGGACTCCCCGAGGCTACGCCCGTTCAGCTTTAGTAAGCGGCGGTCAGGTTGTCGTAGCCATTGATCTTGAGTGCTTCCAGCACGCGGTCCACGGCTGCCTGGTCAGTATCCGGGTTATAGGTGTCCGGGAAGGTCAGATGTGCGCTGTGGCTGTCCTTGAAGTCGATGTTCATGAACTCGTGGCCCAGCTCGTCGGTAGCGAGCGCGAGTTCGCGCTGCACAGCCAACTTACCGCTCTGCAGGATAGGTGCAGAGTAGTCCTGGTCTCCGTTGATTACATCTTCCTTATCACCGGTGATACGGCCCTTTTCGGCGTGAGCGCCGGGCTCATCGGACTGGTCAGTGGACTGCTCAACGTCAGCGGTCTGGGTTACCTCTGGCTCAGCAAGCTGGTCCTGGGCGTCGACTGGGCCGGTGCTGCCGGTTAGTGGCAATAGGGCAGCAATGGCGCTAGCAATAAAAGAAGGAATAGACATTTCCGATCCTTTCTGGGGTTAGTGTTTTAAACCGATAAAAACACTAGCATCGAAAAAGGTAGGAAGAGATGTGAAATTCACTTTGTTGATTCCACCATTAAAAATGTATTTAGAGGTTATTGGTGGAAGAAAATACTTTAGGCCAATGCAGGGGATTAGACCTGCATTATTTGTCTCGAAGTGTGATATACGCTTTTAAAGTTAACTAGAGTGCAATGTATTACAGTGATGGTAGAAGTTGGGAATCCACCAGATCTTGACGCTAATAACGGCTGGCGTTTAATGGGGTGCGACCCAGAAAAGTTTCACAATCTTTCTATTGAGGGTTAGAAAAATAGTCTCAAACCGGGGTTCATTTCCTACTTTTAGTAGACGCTTCAATTACTGCACGACTTTTAGGGACAGTGCAATTTTGCGCGAAATATGCACACTTTTCTATGGCGCTCGACACGTTTTGAAAGTTTCCTTAACTGCAAATCATTTTCTTAATCAGTTCTTACAAAGAAGTTGTGTGCAACTGAATAATGTCTGAAGGCAAGTTGGGTCGAACATGTGAGCGTAATTAATTACGGTCCTTTATCTAGAAATTCAGATGATTGAAGTCTCGAATTGCCCAAAAACCACTGGTTGTGGCTATTTAAAAAGTGCACCGACATTTAGTAGGGTGCAGGATTGAAATGTAATAAATACCGTTAACAGAGTTAATAGAAATGGTAAATAGTCTAAAAAATATAGATTATCTATTGGGGTATAGTATTTTATGGGTGGGATCTACCTTCGAACAAAGGTTTATTTGTAGGGGTTTTAATTGTCAGTTTCCGTCTATCGGTAAACCGCAATTGATATAGCGAATTTGTTGACGCATCAATTGGATAAGTTTGAAATTATTCGCTTTGAGGGCATGGATTGGTACTGTCCTAAAGGCACAAATGGTGGCGATCGTAGCGGTTAGTGAACCGGGATTGTCTATCGTGTGTTCAAGTTTCACATTTAGGTTCTATACAGCTGAAGTTCGAGTTGTGTAGATGCGAATTGTAAGAAGATGTCCTTTTAAAGGGGAGAAGATGAGCGGAGTGCGCGATTTATCCCGGAGAAAGTGGACTGTACTGACCGCAATCTTTGCTGCAATTGCGGTTATTACTGCTATGGTCACTGTTCCGTGGAATCAAGCAAATGCTGAGGAAAGTAATCCTACAGATTTTGAGCCAAACGTAAGTTTGGGAGATGTAAACAAGATTATGCCCAAAGGAGTAGACACTTCTTGGGGGCCACTTGTTTGGGCAGGAACGCCGCCAGAGGGTGCTGGTAAAGGAAACCCGAACAACAACGTGGGATGGGGCTGGTGTATCGAACCATTCGCCCAAATCCCTCTGCAAACAAATCGGGTATATGCGAAGGAAAACGCAGAAAGGCTTGAAATCTCGCCCGAATACAGGGATGGTGTGATCAATCTTGGGCGGAAATTGAAGGATGCAGCTAAGCGGAAGGATAGTAAGGCTGCTGCCAACTATTCCGTGTATTTAGCAGCTTTAATTGCTGAGAAGGACACATCACGGGCTATAGCTGCCGCTACTATTACTGGGCGAGACCCCTCTTACGGTGCGCTTGATCCAGGTCAGCCTACATACCCTAGCTTTACAGGAAGCCATGAGGAATTTACGGAACTGACCGGGTATCGAATTGCGGATGATTTTGACCCGCCAAAATTCGAAAAAGATCCCTCCGTGCAGATTCCGGAACAGCCTGAGGATGCTTATATCACGATTGTTCGTCCTCACGATGATAAAGGTAGGGTCGATAAAACACGCAGAGACCAGCCGGTGATGCCGCCGGATCAGCCTGGTCTACCTGATACCGAGGAGGACAAGCCGGAGGAATCCACGACTCCCGAGCAGCCTTCTGAGGAAGAAACCACGGAAGACGAGCCTACGGAGGAAGAGAGCACTCCGAACTCCACGGAAGAGCAGCCTTCCGATGAGGAGACCTCGACTGAGGAGACCACCTCCTCTGAGGAGCCTTCGACGGAGCAAACCACTACTCAGCCAAGCACTGAGCCTAGTGAATCGACTCCAACTACTAGTGCTTCTGAGAAGAAGCTGCAGCCAAAGATTGGCACCAAGGCAGAGTTTGCCGACGATGCCGATCAGGTTGTTGCTGGTGCCAAGGTGAAGGATACGGTTCACTATGAGGACCTGGTCCCGCACAAGAAATACACCCTTGAGGCTGAGCTGAAGGATAAGGCTGGAGACCACGAGGTCGTCGGCAAGGGCAAGAAGACCTTTACTCCAGAAAAGTCCTCCGGTGACGTGGACGTGGAGATCACTGTTGACAGCGATCTTAAGAAGCCTATTGACGCGGCAGTTGCTTTTGAGACCTTGACCTCTACTGAGGTGGATGCGGAAGGAAAGTCCACCTCTGATTCTGACAAGAAGAATGTCATCGCAGAGCACAAGGACCTGAGCGACGAGGCGCAGACTGTAAACACCACCTGGAACCCAGAGATCGCCACCAAGGCGAAGCTGACCCAGGGCGAGACCGTTAAGTCCGGTGCTAAGGTAACCGACACCGTTAAATACAAGGACTTGGTCCCAGGGAAGAAGTACACCCTGAATGCGGATTTGGTTAATAAGGCAGACAAGTCTGTCATTGGTAAGGGCGAAAAGACCTTTAAGCCGGAGAAGTCTGCTGGCAAGGTTGACGTGGAAATCACTGTTGACAGCGACGTGAAGAATCCGGTCAAGGCTGCGGTTGCTTTTGAGGAGTTGACTTCAACTGAGGTTAACGCTGAGGGTGAGGACACTCCGGATGCTGAGAAGCCGAACCACATTGCTGAGCACAAGGACATTGATGATGAGGCCCAGACCGTAAACTCTAAGAAGGACGACAAGCCTTCGGAGACGTCTACGTCGGAGACCTCAACGAGTAGCTCGAAGCCAAGCACCTCGGAATCCAAGAGCTCTGAACCTTCGACGGAGAGCAGCTCGGAGTCCAAGACCTTGGAGCCGTCGGACTCGGAGACTTCCACTTCGAAGACTACGACGAGCACTGAGCCTTCGAGCACGACCTCTTCGGAAAAGCCGGAGGAGCCTGCTGATACTTCTGCAAAGCCGGAGATTTCGACGAATGCTGATTTTGCTCAGGGTTCGCATGAGGTTGTTGCTGGTGCTGAGATTGTTGATGAGGTCAGCTTTGAGGGTTTGGTTCCTGGTAAGGAATACACTCTGCAGGCTGAGTTGATTAGCAAGGCCGATAAAGAGACTGTTTTGGGTAAGGGTGAGAAGACCTTTACTCCGAAGAAGTCTGCTGGCAAGGTTGATGTGAAGATCACGGTTGATAGTGGTGTGACGGAGCCGGTTGAGGCTGCGGTTGCTTTTGAGGAGTTGACTTCTACTGAGGTTGATGCTGAGGGTGAGGATACTCCGGATGCTGAGAAGCCGAACCACATTGCTGAGCACAAGGACATCGATGATGAGGACCAGACTGTAGTTTCTGAGGATTCTAAGAAGGTTCTGAAGCCGGAGATTTCGACGAATGCTGATTTTGCTCAGGGTTCGCATGAGGTTGTTGCTGGTGCTGAGGTTGTTGATGAGGTCAGCTTTGAGGGTTTGGTTCTTGGTAAGGAATACACTCTGCAGGCTGAGTTGATTAGCAAGGCCGATAAAGAGACTGTTTTGGGTAAGGGTGAGACGACCTTTACTCCGAAGAAGTCCGCTGGCAAGGTCGATGTGAAGATCACGGTTGATAGTGATGTGACGGAGCCGGTTGAGGCTGCGGTTGCCTTTGAGGA
>NZ_JBEHGF010000022.1:0-45350 GCF_040225725.1 Corynebacterium sp. KPL4015
TGGAGCGGATGACGAGACTCGAACTCGCGACCCTCACCTTGGCAAGGTGATGCGCTACCAACTGCGCTACATCCGCATGCGAAACCAGGCCCGGTTTCTAGGACAAAGTCCTTGTGCGCGATACTGGGATTGAACCAGTGACCTCTTCCGTGTCAGGGAAGCGCTCTCCCACTGAGCTAATCGCGCGCTATTCATTTAGTTCCACTTTCCCTTTGTGGTGTAATACCCTCAAGAAAAGCGTGGAGCGGATGACGAGACTCGAACTCGCGACCCTCACCTTGGCAAGGTGATGCGCTACCAACTGCGCTACATCCGCATCGCGCCGCAGTGCTTAATGCTTTGCGGTGCGTGAACAAACATTATCGTGCTCCCTGTCAGTTTCCAAATCCCCAGCCCAGCACCCCTATTGCGCGACACACATCACGCATTTCTCCGCACCGTGAATTGCAGGGTTGTCATTTACCCCACGAGTAAACCTCCCCTGGATATCCGCGTCTACCCCACCTTCCACGCCTGCCATCCAGCCAATTAGGAAAATGGAATGCACCGGGTGTAGATTTATCCCCCGCAAGGTCCTATAGCTCAGTGGGAGAGCGTTCCGTTCACACCGGAAAGGTCACTGGTTCAATCCCAGTTAGGACCACCACCGCCCACTTAAGCTTATTTTCTTCGCTTAGGTGGGCTTTTCCCATTCAGGTGGGCTTTTTGCCTTAACTGAGTAAAGTGTCCACCCGTGTTGTGGATACTTTTGGGAATTCTTGCTGGACTGGTCTTACCGATACAAACGCTGGTCAATACCCGTCTTTGCGCCTCCACCGGCACCCCGTTTTCCTCCTCGATGATCTCCTTCGCCGTAGGAACAATAACCCTGCTCATCGTGGCCACCACAGTTACCGGCGGGGACTACGGTATTGCGCAGGCTTTTGACGAACCACTCTGGATTTGGTTCGGCGGTTTGTTGGGTGTTGTCGCACTGACCGGAAATATTCTTCTCTTTCCGCACCTAGGCGCGGTGCAGACTGTGGTCTTACCCATTGCCGGGCAGGTCATCATGGGGCTCATTGTTGACCACTTCGGGCTCTTCGAGTCGCCTCAGTCTTCTTTAACGGTGGTGCGCGCTATCGGCGCCATTATTGTACTTTTCGGCGTAATTGCGGTGGTAGCCACACCGAGCGCAGCAACAAGTAATGCAGATTCCGCGACCGCCCTGTGGCTGTGGCGGCTAGCCGGATTTATTTTTGGCTGTTTTACAGCCAGCCAATCCGCCATCAACGGCCACCTTGGCCAGGTGACGGGATCTCCGGTGAGCGCTGCGCTGGTATCGTTTGCCGTCGGCGTTACCGCCTTGGTCATCATCAATATCGTGTTGCGCTGGCGCCCGCGCATCGAGCGCCCGGAAGGAAAACCAAACCCGTGGTGGATGTGGATAGGCGGTGTATTGGGCGCACTTTTCATCTTCGGCAACGCCGCCCTCGTTCCGCAGATTGGTACCGGTCTCACCGTGGTTGCCGGCCTGCTTGGCTCGATGCTGGGCTCGCTCATCATTGATCGCGTAAGCGGCGCCCCCATTAAGTCCCGCCAGGTCCTGGGCATTGCCCTCCTTTTGACCGGTGTGGTGCTTATTCGGCTGGTGTAGCCAGCGGGACGATTCACGTCTGCACAACCATTACACTGGCAGACCATGGACATCGCTTCGCTTCTGGGCCCCGAACCCGCTTACCTGCCCGCCGTGCGGGCCAATATGGTTTCTACCCTCACCGGTTCTGCCACCATCAACGATCTTTCAGAGGCCATGGGCAATGACACCGATGCACAGCTTTTTCAGGCCCTGCGCGGCTGGGCGGACGTCGTCTTCGTTGGCGGGCAGACAGTCAGGTCAGAAGATTATGCGGGAGTAGAGCGCGACTCTCCCGATTCACAGCCCGCCCCCATCGCCGTGCCCACGCAAAGCTTGAAGTTTGATCCGGGTTCGAAATTCTTAACGCACTTCACCACTGCCCCGCTCTTCCTTCTCCCCCACGCCGCGTTGCAAAGCGCAGAGGTCTCCGCGAGAAAGCGCTCCATCGAGGCAGCAGGTGCAGAGGTAATCGATGCCGGTGAAGGCACCATGCAGGACTATCTCCGCGTATTGCGGGAGCGTGGATTCCAGCGCATCCTCTGCGAAGGTGGGCCAGGAATGCTCGGCCAGCTGGTGCATATCGATGCGATTGATCAGATGTATTTAACCCTGGATCCCCACCTTTCCACCGGCGTAGAAAAACCCGTGGCTACCTTTCATGGCACGCACTCCCACCGCCGAATGCAGCTAGAAAATATTGCCGCCGATACAGATAGCACGGTGTTTCTGCGGTACTCGCGCACTACTGAGTCCGTAGACTAAAAGGTCGTGACTGCTCGAATAAACGCCGCCGCATGGCCTATTGCCGTTCTCCTCGTCATTCAGCGCATCTTCATCGTCGCGCGCAATGGGACGTTGACTGATGATTTCACTACGGTCTATAGCGCGCTTAAGCGCATGGTCGACGGTATTCCGGTGTATGAACAGGCTTATAACCATGTGGATCCGCTATATCTCTACACCCCAGGCGCAACGCTATTCTTATCGCCTTTAGCGTGGCTCGATTTCAGCCTCGCGCGCGGACTTTTCATCGTTGTCAACGCTCTTGCCATCATTGCCGCACTGGCGCTGCTAACCCACGTGGTGGGAAGAAAGCTCACCTCGCCGGTTTTTCCAACCTCGATTGCTTTAGCCTTCGCCACTGAATCAGTCACCAACACTTTGGCGTTTACCAATATCAACGGTGTGCTCTTATTCTGCATGGCGCTTTTCCTATGGGCTTTCTTAGAGTCTGAGCGCACCCCGCAGCTCGCATGGGTCTCCGGCATAGCCCTTGGGCTAGCCATTTTGATTAAGCCCCAATTCGCACCCCTGCTTTTCTTGCCCTTGGTCAAGCTGCAATGGCGCAACCTCCTCGCGGGCCTCGGGATTCCGGTCGTTCTCAATGTCCTAGCGTGGCCGATCGTCCCGGGTGCTAGCGGTTACTTCGACAAGCTGGTGCCCTATCTTTCCACGACCCGCGATTATGCCAATTCCTCCTGGGCGGGATTGCGGGCCTATGTGGAATTCGGCCCCGTTCTCTACTGGGTGGTGTGGGTAGTCTTCGCCGCCTTGGTCGGGTGCGCGGTGCTCGGACTACTGCGGTGGCGACAATCCGAACCGGTATTTTGGGCGCTGACGACGAGTGGCACGATTATGGTCGGGATTTTCTTCTTATCCTCACTAGGACAGCAATATTATTCAATGTGGTTATTCCCGCTAATTTTCACCGTGTTCCTACCGCGCTCGGTCTTTCACTCGGTGGGCGCATGGGTGGCTGCATTCCTGTTCTTGGCCCCAGTGACATGGACGTCGCAAGCGCACCCGGATGCTGGGCGGTGGATGAACACTTTCTCCGGCACCGTGGGGTGGAGCCTGCTCATCGTCATCATCTTCGCCTCCGTTGCCGGGTGGTGGCGTGCCACGCAAATAAAGGATTAAACTTAAAGTCATGACTGATTTTAAGCTCATTGCTGATGCCGACTGGCAAAAGCGCCTTAGCCCCGAAGAATATTACGTATTGCGCGAAGCAGGCACGGAGCCGCCGCACGTGGGCGAATACACAGATACCACCACAGAGGGTGTCTACTCCTGCAAGGCCTGCGGCGAGGAGCTATTCCGTTCCACCGAGAAGTTTGCTTCCCACTGTGGTTGGCCTTCCTTCTTCTCCCCGCTAGCCGGTGACAAGATTATCGAGCGGGAAGATAATTCCCTGGGCATGCGCCGCGTCGAGGTACTATGCGCCAACTGTGAGTCCCACTTGGGCCACGTATTCGAAGGCGAAGGCTACGATACCCCGACTGACCTGCGCTACTGCATTAACTCTATTTCTTTGAACCTGGAAGAAAAGCCCATCGAGGAAAACTAGGATTTCACTACCACGCGCAGTGAGAACGAATGACAGCGCTGGAAGCTCCCTCCAGTTAAGGGGGGGGGCTCCCAGCGCTGTTTTTATTTCAAATCTTAGGGCAGAACCTTGATGAGTTCTGCGATGTCCTTCACGCGGCGTCCGGTGTGGAATGGAATTTCCTCACGCACGTGGTGGCGGGCTTCGGTATAGCGCATCTTATACATCAGGTCTACGATGCGGTGTAGCTCGTCGGCTTCAAAGGCAAGGACCCACTCATAATCCCCAAGCGCGAATGCCGGTACGGTATTGGCGCGCACATCGGGGTAGTCGCGTGCCTGCATTCCGTGCTCCATCAAAATGCGGCGACGCTTTTCTTCTTCCATCGTGTACCAGTCATACGAACGCACGAATGGGTAGACGGAAATCCACTCCTTGGGCTCTTCCCCCATGATGAAGGAAGGCAGGTGGGACTTATTAAACTCGGCCGGCCGGTGCAGGGCATTTCCAATCCACGTTACTTCGCTCACCTGGCCCAAGGTAGTCTCCCGGCGGAAATCGCCAAAGGCTTTCTGGATATCGGAAAATTCCTCGGCGTGCCACCAGATCATGAAGTCCGCAGAATCGCGCATCGCGGTCAGATCGTAAACGCCGCGGACAGTGACCTTATTGTCCTTTTCTAGTTCCGCAAAGAATTCTTGGGCTTGGGAGACGATCTCCTCGCGCTCGCTGCCCAGCCCGCCGGGAATCACCTTGAAAACGGCGTGTTGGGAGTATTGCTGTACCTCGTTGAGTTCCTTGAAATCGAGCTTCGCCATTGCCTTCTCCTTTGCAGAAGCTTATTCGAATATTCGGACATATCCATCATAAGTTGGAGTTAGACCGATTGTCATCCCTCCCCCCCCTGTGCACCTCCCACTTTCGGCGCGCCTCCGCCAGCTCAAGGTAGCGAAACTATAGCTTTATCAAGGTGAGTAATTCCGAATCGAGCACGCCCAGCGCCGGTAAGAATGCCGGAGCCAACTCCGGAGATGGCGCAGCCTTTACCTCCCTACGCCGCAATGACGAGGCACAGGAGCCAACGACGCCGCCGGCTTTTACTCAGGCGGTTGAGTCCATGCACGCGGCCACTCTTCGCCCAGAAATTAGCCTCGGGTCCATTCGCCCACCGCAGCGATTAGCGCCCTTTAGCCACGCCATTGGCCTTGAGGTGGGCACGGAAGAGGAGCCGGATATCATCGCCACCGATTCAGATGGCGATGCCTTCGGGCGCCTCATCCTCCTCCATGACCCGGGCGCGGAAGAGGCTTGGGAGGGCGCCATGCGCTTGGTGGCGTATATCCAGGCAGATATGGATGATTCGGTGGCAGGAGATCCACTGCTTCCGGACGTAGCCTGGCAATGGCTCAACGAAGGCTTGGAAAAAGAAGGCGCGGAGATTACCAACGTCGGCGGCACCGTTACCTCCACCGCCTCGGTCCGCTTCGGCGAGATCGGCGGTCCCCCGCGCGCTTATCAGATCGAAATGCGCGCATCGTGGACGGCGGAGGGGCTGGATTTAGCACCGCACGTGCAGGCCTTCGCACAAGTATTAGCCAACGTCGCGGGGCTGCCGCCTGAAGGCGTTACTGAACTCGGCCGTTAAGATGGTGGAATTTCGGAAGCAGCCGAAAGAGGGTATTCCGAAGGTATTATCCACACCAGCGGAATTTGCCGCTGCGGCCGCGCGGTTGCAGGCGGGCACTGGGTCCTTTGCCATCGATACCGAACGCGCCTCAGGCTACCGGTACGATGACCGCGCCTTTCTCATCCAGATTCGCCGGCACGGCGCTGGGACGATGCTTTTTGCCCCCGAAGGCCACCGCGCGGAATTGACCCGGGAGCTTGCTCCGGTGCTCAATGGGCAGCACTGGATCATTCACGCCGCACCCTCGGATCTCCCGTCTCTTGGATGGCTCGGGCTTTTCCCTGGCACTCTTTTCGATACGGAATTAGCCGCCCGGTTTGCAGGATTTCACCGCACCAATTTGGGCGCCATTATCGCGGAGCTTCTCGATGTCCAGCTAGAAAAAGGCCACGGCGACGATGACTGGTCCATCCCGCGGCTCAGTGAAGAAATGCGCGCTTATGCCGCACTCGATGTCGAGCTCTTACTAGAATTGGCTACGACGCTGCGCGATATCTTGGCCGAACAAGAAAAGCTGGACTGGATTGTGGAGGAATGTGCGGCGATCGTCGCCAAGCACGCGAATGACACCGCCCCGCAGCCGCACTCTTGGCGCGATATCAAGGGAGTATCGAGCCTAAAGAATGGGAAGCAGCGCGCCGCGGCGCAGTCTTTGTGGAACCTGCGCGATGATATTAGCCGGCGAACCGATACCGCGCCCGGGCGCGTGCTGCCCAATAAGGTACTAGTAGAGATAGCCCGGATCCTGCCCAGCACGCAGCCGCAGTTAACCCGCATCAAGGGGTTTCCACGGCGGAGCAAGGGCGTCGCGCACCGCTGGTTACTGGCCGTGCAGCAGTCCCAGAATATTCCACCGCGCGGGCGCCCGGGCCCGCTTCGCCAGGAAAGAACCGTTCCCTCGAAATCGGTGTGGTCTAGGGAGTATCCACAGCAGTGGGAGGAATATCAAGAGATCCGCGCTGCCATTGGGGATATCGCCGAAGAGCTCGGGCTGCCACAGGAGCTGCTGCTTCGACCCGCAACCCTTCGCGCCACCGTGTGGGCGGCCATTGGCGGGAGCGGAACCATCAGCCAGCCTGAAGATGTGCCCGCCTTCCTAGAACGCGAAGGCGCGCGGTCGTGGCAGGTCAACCTCGTTGCCCCGGCATTGATCGCGAGCCTATTTTCCCAGCCGCATTAAGCGGTCAGGTTTTCTACCCACTCGGTAATCGATGCAGCAATGAGCTCAGGGCTTAGGCCAAATTCTGCCAAAACCTCGCCGCGGGAACCGTGCTTGGGGAAGTAACCAGGAACACCCAGGCGACGCACTGGGGTGTCCACCTCTGCGGCGCCGAGGGCCTCAGCAATCATGGATCCAATTCCGCCGCGAATGAGTCCATCTTCTACCGTTACGACCAAATCGTGATCTGCTGCCATAGCGATGACGGAGCTTGCCACTGGTGCGACCCATCGCGGGTCAATGACCGTGACGTTGAGTCCCTGTTTCTCCAGCTCTTGCGCTGCCTTGATGCTCCGCGCGGACATCGCACCGATAGAGACGATGAGGACCTCGGGGGTATCCTCACCGGCGTCAGCCTCGCCGTAGTAGAGGATATCGACGCCATCGGCAAGCGTATCCACGGCTTCCATATCGGGCAGCAAGTTTCCCTTGGGGAACCGGACCACTGAGGGCCCAGAATCAATGTCCAGGGATTCCTGGAAGAGCTCGCGCAGGCGCGCACCATCGCGCGGGGCGGCGATGTGCATGCCAGGGACAATGCTCATTAAGGACATATCCCAAATTCCGTTGTGGGAGGCGCCATCAGATCCCGTCACGCCCGCGCGGTCCAGCACGATGGTCACCGGCAGCTTGAGCAAGGCAATATCCATGATCACCTGGTCCACGGCCCTGTTCAGGAAGGTGGAATACACAGCTACCACGGGGTGCATGCCGCCCAAAGCCAAACCAGAGGCAGAGGCCATGGCGTGCTGCTCGGCGATGCCCACATCAAAGAACCGATCCGGAAAACGTTCCTGGAAGGGAGCTAGCCCCGTAGGACCCGCCATGGCTGCGGTAATCGCGACGATGTCCTCACGCTTTTCCGCCGCCGCAATCAATTCTTCAGAAAATGCGGCCGTCCACCCTGGTTGCTTGGTGCCCTTGGCAACACCGGTGACTGGGTCGATAGCACCCGTCGAGTGCATCTGGTCCTTCGGCTCATTGACCGCCGGGGCAAATCCGTGGCCCTTTTCCGTGACCACATGCACGATAATGGGGCCCTCATAATCGCGGGCATAGGAAAGCGCATGCACCAAGCCATCGATGTCATGGCCGTAGATAGGGCCAATATATTTAATCCCCAGCTCTGGGAAAATCTCCGTGGGCAAGACGGTGGACTTGACGCCTTCCTTCATGGCGTGGAGCGCATCAAAGGCGCGCTCGCCTACCCACCCCATGGATTTTAAGCGGCGCTTGCCCTGCTCCATGAGCTCGTCGTAGCCATGCTGGGAACGAATGCGCCCCAGGTTTTCAGAAATGCCGCCAATGGTGGGCGAATAGCTGCGGCCGTTGTCATTGACCACGATGACTGCATTGCGCTTTTTATCTTCAGAAATATTATTGAGCGCTTCCCAGCACATGCCGCCGGTCAAGGCGCCATCGCCCACAATGCCAATGACATTGCGGTGGCCTTCCCCGCGAATCTTAAAGGCCTTGGACAGCCCATCCACGGTCGAAAGCGAGGCGGAAGCATGCGAGGATTCCGTCCAGTCATGCTCGGACTCACCGCGGTCCGTATAACCGGACAGGCCGTCCTTTTGGCGCAGGGTATCGAATTGGGCCGTGCGGCCAGTGAGCATCTTGTGCACATAAGACTGGTGGGAGGTATCAAAGATGATGGGCTCGCGCGGGGAATCAAAGACCCGGTGCAGCGCAATGGTCAATTCCACCACGCCCAAATTGGGCCCCAAGTGCCCACCCGTCACCGATACCTTATCGATGAGGCGCTGGCGAATATCCGCCGCAAGTTCCTCCAACTTTTCTGCAGGCAGTGCCTTCAGGTCTTGCGGCGAGTTTATGGTATCCAAGATAGTCATGGAGCGGCCTTCAACTCCTTCTGTGCTTAGTTCTTCCTATCCACCGTACCCGTGGTCCGTATTTTCTTTTATATCGGCTTCTTAATTCAGGCGGGGTATTTTCGCATTAAACAGCGTCCTGCGCCGGGTTATTCGCCGCCTTATCTGGGGTAATAAGAGCGATTACCTCAAAGTGATGGGTGCCGGGGAAGGCATTGACCAGCGCCATTTTCTCGGGCTTATACCCAGCGCTTTGCCATAGGGACAGATCGCGGGCAAAGGTCGCTGGATCGCATCCCACATGCACCACGGCTTGGGGCTTTGCCTCCGCCACGGCGCGGACCACCTGCTCGCCTGCCCCGGTTCGCGGCGGATCGAGCACCACGGCACCTGGTTGGGGCAATTGCGCAGCAACCTGTTCTACCTTGGCGGATTTCACGGCAATATCGATATCGCGCAACCCCGGCTGCGTAGTCGCCGTTGCCGCGGGCGAATAGTCCACGGAAATGACTTTTCCGCCGGTGGCTTCTGATAACGCGGGCGCGAATAGTCCAACGCCGCCGTACAAATCCCAAGCGATCTTGTGCTGGTAATCCCGGCCGGCCAGCCACTGCCCTGCCACAGCGCTATAAATCTCCGGCGCCGCCACATGCGCTTGCCAAAATGCCGTGGCGGGGAAGGAAAACTCGCAGCCATTGACGTATTCGGCCACCGTGCCAGAGCCCTCGATGACCTCACGAATGGTCTCCACTCGCCTGCCTCGCGGGGCCTTGCGCGTTTCCACCACATGCCGGTTACCGGCGCCATCAAGAACCGCGACGATTTCGGCCCCAGGGGTAAAACGCCGCGCGCCATCCCCAACCAGACCATCAATCAAGCCATCTGCTAATTGGGTACAACCGACGGACGTGACCAGCTCATTCGAGCGGTACTTCCGCAATCCGGCGCGGCCTTGCTTGTCGACGCCCAACCGGACCCTCGTCCGCCAGCCCCGTACCGGCGGCAGCTCGTGTTGCTCAATAGCGAGGGACTCGAGCCCCTCAATGCCGCTGCGGCGCAGCTGTTCGCGGAAGACATCCATCTTGATGTCTATTTCCGCTGCGGGATCCAACTCAGCAAAATCGCAGCACCCAGCGCCTAGCTCCGCGGCGGGACAGCTACTGGGTACACGCATCTGCCCTGCGGTGACGATGCTATCGAGTTCGCCCTTGATAAAAGACTTTTTCACCTTACCGGCGGTTGCGCGAACCGTGTCACCAGGAAAAGCCCGGGGAACGAAGACGACGCGCCCATCCGGGGCGTGGCCGATACCGAGTCCACCATGGGCCATGCGGTCAATAGTGACCTCTACGGTGTCCCCGCGAGATAGTGCGGACTCATTCATTTTCTGCCTCGAGCTCTTGTGTACTGCGATTTGAATTTGTGGCACGTCCGACATTTTCTGCCTCTTCTACTGCAGCGTCTGCGCGGCGCACCATCCACACGGTTAATGCCGTCACCAATAGCGTCAAGGGCCAGCCCATGACGATCCTGGTGATTCCCAATGCGGTAGTTTCCCCGGCGTCATAAATCGCGCGCTGGATGATAAACCGCGCTAAGAAGATAACGGCCCACCCAGCGGTGGCAATGGAATAGGCCCTCCGCGCAAGCTTTACCTTCTGCCAGGCCATATCATCGCCGTTCAAGCCCTTCCAGATAACGCCTACGGCCGGCCACCGGAAAAGGATGGAGAGCGCTGCGGCAATAAACAAGGCCAGCGACATCCAAATGCCGTATAGGAAGTAGCCTTTGGCATCCCCGGTAAACCAGGCGATGGCGGCACAAATGGCCACGCCGATAAGTCCAGATATAGCCGGCTGAATAGTCTGTTTGCGAACGATGCGCCAGATGGCGATCACTACCGCCACACCCAGCGCGGAGATCAGCGCTGGGGTGAGGCCATAGAGGCTATTGACTGGAATAAGGACGACGATGGGCAACGTGGCCGCGACGAGGCCCGGTAGGCCTCCCATTTGTTCCAACAGAGTTGGTTCAGTATCGCGGTCCTGGTCGTCGCTTAGCTGAGGAGCCTGCGGCTCCGGCAAAGAGTTACTCACGTAGCGTTCTGCTTTACTCACTTATCGGTATCGGGGTTAGACCCCTTGTCTTTGTCATGTGCGGGAGATTCATTGTCCCCCTCGGGTGGCTGCGCGCCCAAATCGCGCAGTTGCTTTTCCGCTTCCGCCTCAGCTGCGGGATCGGGGCCGCCTACCCCGTTTTCTGGGTGGCCTTGAGCCGGCTGACCTTGGGTATTTGCGCCGGATTGTTCCTGCTGGCGCTTTTCCATGGCTTGCTTGACCTGTTCCACCAGCTGCTTTGGCATGATGACCGGCAGTGCATTGCCCGCCAAAATGGGATCCTCACCGCGGTAGACAAAGGTACGCGATGCTACGTCGCGCGCGATCTGCGCCAAATCTTCTTCAAGGCCGGTAGGTGCTGCAAGAGTTAAGCGCAGCATCCACCGCGGGCCCTCGGCACCAATAACGCGCAGTTGGCCGTTGTCATTTTTGCCAACGATTTCCAACCCCCAGGGACCTTGCTCGGTGGTAACGGAAAGCCCATCGCGGCTCATGCCTTCCTTGATTTCTTCCACGGATTCTGCCCACTGACCGGGCTTGCGCGGAGCTGCGAAGGCAACGGGAGTAATACGACCAGCCTTGGTGACAATGTGCAGCATCTTAGGGCCTTGTTCACCCATTTCCACCTGGACCTGGGAGTCCTTTGGCAGCGGAATGCGCATCGAGCCAAGGTCAAGGATGCCGATGGATGAATCAGAAAAGTCAAAGTCTTCGATATTGACGGAATCGCCATCGAAGGGGCCGGTTTCGCCGTTCACGGCGTCGTGGGCAAACTCCGTTGGCACCTGTCCCGAGGCTGCGGCGGCATCGGCAGCCGTATCTTTTACGGATGCAAGGGAATTCGAGTCAGCCGGAGCCGACCCTGCGGAATCAGCGGCAGGCTCTTGCGGCTGCGATTGCTGAGAGTTTTCCGGCTCTTCCTTTCGGCCGTCATCGTTTTTCTTTTTTCCAAATGGCCAAATACCCATGTGCTTAATCCTTCCTATACCCCGGTTGATCCGTAACCGCCGGTACCGCGGTCGGTCTCATCCAAGTCTTCTACTTCGCTAAAATCCATTAGTTCTACACGCTGTACCACGAGTTGAGCGATGCGCATGCCGCGCTCGATCTCGATCGGGGTGTGGGGATCGTGGTTAATCAGGCACACCTTGATCTCCCCGCGGTAGTCAGCATCCACCGTACCCGGCGTATTGACAATGGACAGCCCGTGTTTAGCTGCTAAGCCGGACCGCGGATGGATTAATCCCACGGTGCCGAGCGGTAAGGCCATGGCGATACCGGTGCCGACAAGTGCGCGTTCGCCAGGTTGGAGGGTAAGCGCCTCGGCGGCGTAAAGATCGGAGCCGGCGTCACCCCGATGCGCCCGAAATGGCATCGGGAGCCCTTTATCGAGGCGCTTGATTTTGACGTCTCCTACTGGCGTTTGTTCCTGCGGTAGCGAATTCGAATCAGTCACTTAGCCAATCCTACCTGCCCCAGCCGGTTCATTCTGCGCCTGGAGTGGACTAGAATGCCTAGGCGTGTCTGATATTTCTGCTCCTCAACCCGCTGCCCCGAAAGTGTTGTATCGCGAACGCCAGTGGGTGCCGTGGTACTTCTGGATTTTTGCAGCAATCGTTGTGGCTTTAACCTCAGCTACGGCCGGACTTAACCGCTCTGTGTGGTGGACCATCATTCCCGCAGTCCTGCTCGGCGCCATCGCTATCTGGGTCCTCATCACGTGGTCTGGGACCGTTGTGCAGGTGGAACAAGATGAAGATGGAACGCGGTGGCTGCTCGTCAAGGATGCGCAGTTGCCCAATGAGGTTGTCTCTCGTTCGATTACCGTTCCAAAGTCTGCGCGCCATAACGCACTGGGCCCGCAATTCGATCCGGCCGCATTCTTGGTCTCTCATGCGTGGATTGACGAGCACGCCATGATGGTCCTCAATGATCCGGAGGATGACACCCCATATTGGCTCATTGCCTCGAAAGATCCAGACCAACTGCTCCGCGCCTTCCTGCCAGAGCAGCACGCAAAAGGTTCGTAGATTCTAGGGGTCGCTGCTTTTTAGAAGGCGTCACCTGTGAGAGTGCCGTTGGTGTTTTTCGGTGCTACTACATCCCCCGAGCAAGCCCGCACGACAGCATTAAAGAAGACTTTCGGTCGCACCTTACGCGGGTTCTTGTACCATCAGTGAAAAGTTGGACTAGGAGGAGATCACAATGGGTTTCGGAGGAGCTCTACGCAGAACTCAGAAAGATGGGAAACCCTGGATACCTCCGTGGTGGTTTTCCTTTGTGATACTGCCACTAATGGTCATCGCTGAATTCTACGTCAGTCAAGTAACCGGTTGGCGTGGAGTGTCCTCATCAAACGTAGAGGGGGTTGCCTGGAGCGAAGTGAGCTCTGATGGCATCGTCCTTCACGTAGTCGGGTACATGGCTTTTTACTTCGTTCTAGTCTTGCCCATCTTCCTAGTGCGT
This sequence comes from Corynebacterium sp. KPL4015, assembly GCF_040225725.1. Lineage (NCBI taxonomy): Bacteria > Bacillati > Actinomycetota > Actinomycetes > Mycobacteriales > Corynebacteriaceae > Corynebacterium > Corynebacterium sp. KPL4015. The sequence goes on from NZ_JBEHGF010000022.1 coordinate 13,269, forward strand.
AGATATCTATGGGAGAAACAGCAAAAGCAAGGAAGCGAACCGCATAAGAAGGGCAAAGACGAGCAGCCTTAGATAGAACTGGATAACTGAGAAGATTTGCCTTCTCAGAAAGTAGACACCCCGCGCAGTTAGGTCCCGCGCACATTGGGTGTCTGCTAAACAAGGAAAACTTCAAACCCCGCCGCGTTTACCATTGCAAACTGCGGCGGGGTGAATCTTTATTTGGGTTGTTCGCAATAACGACTAGCTAAGCCAATACTGGCTGCTTAGGCACAATCCTTACAGATGGGCATGCCATCTTCTTCGTGCGAATAACGCTTATTGGACTGGACCAAAAAGCAGGAACCGCAGGTAAATTCGTCTTCTTGGCGGGGAACGACCTGTACGTTGAGTTCCTCGCCGGTCAGGTCAACTGATGGAGGTTGGAATGCTTCGACGATTTCGCCATCGTCATCCATGCCATTGCTTTCGGGTTCAGCTGCTTTCAGTCCCTCTAGAGAGTCAGTTTCAAGTTCTTCTTCTGCACCGCGGCGCGGTGCGTCATAATCGGTGGCCATACTGCACGCCCCTATAAGTCGAGTTGCTTTAGGAATAGTTGTTTATCGATCGCGCATAGTAAAGGACAAACACCGATATGTCATCCTGTTGCTAAGAAATTCTTAGATGCTTCACCCCCGCATCGCTTCCTTAGCGCCATGTGCTGCCAAAAGTTCCTCAAATGCGGGTGCCAAATTCACCCCCGCGGCCCAGGTTAATTCACCATCAGCAGACCCCTTGTCCAGGCCTGGGTGATGGACTTCAGCTCCTGCCTCGCGGGCGATGAGAGCACCGGCGGCAAAATCCCAGGCGTTAATACCGTGCTCGAAATAGGCATCAACACTCCCCTCTGCCACGCGGCATAAATCAAGGGCGGCTGCGCCGATGCGGCGGATATCGCGGACCTGCGGCAACAACTTAGTCAGTAGTTCCGCCTGTTGCTTGCGCCGCTGTGCGCCGTAACCAAATCCCGTCGCTACCAAGGAAAGCGCGGGATCGTCTTGCTCACCGCACCGTAGTGAGGACCGCGTGCCATCCGCAGCGGTAACCGTGGCACCCTGGCCTGCTGCTGCGGAATACACTTGCCTCCGCGCCACATTGACTACTGCACCCGCTACCAAGCGGCCGTCGTATTCCGCGCCAATCGAGACCGCATAGTCCGGAATGCCGTAAAGGAAATTGACGGTTCCGTCGATGGGATCCACGATCCACCTCACCCCGGTCGTCCCGTCGAAGCTCGCGCCTTCCGCACCCAATAGGCCATCGCCAGGGCGGCTTTCCTTAATCGTGCGCGTAATGAACTCCTCGGTGGCGGTATCGACCTCCGTTACCGGGTCGACGGCGCTCGACTTTGTCTGAGTATGTGCCGCAATACCGTCGCCAGCCACCAAGTCCGCACGGCGCGCGCGAATAAGTTCCGCCGCACGCATTGCGGTAGATTCCGCAAAATCTCGCAGCTGCAGAAAATCTATGTCATGATCCATGCCATCCATTGTGCCTTCTTCTACACTTGCGAGCATGACTACTCATACTGGCCACTCTTTTGGCATCGATATTGGCGGCTCCGGCATTAAGGGCGCCGAAGTCGACCTCAAAAACGGTGAATTCGTGGGCCCACGGCTAAAGATCCCCACCCCACAGCCGTCCACGCCACATGAGGTAGCCACGGTCGTGGCCCAGATTGTGGGCGAAAAAGAGTGGGACAAGCCCGTCGGCATCACCTTGCCCTCGGTGGTGTCCAACCACACGGTGCACTCCGCTGCCAATATCTCACCTGAGTGGGTCGGTGTGGATACCACTGAGTTGTTTTCTCGTTATCTAGACGTTGACTTTGTGGTCTTAAATGATGCCGATGCCGCAGGCCTTGCGGAAGTCGCGTATGGAAACGAGTTGGCTAAAACCGGGCCAGTCATCTTTTTGACGCTGGGAACCGGCATCGGCTCGGCCTTCTTCCTCAACGGGCAGCTCTTTCCCAATACTGAGCTTGGACACCTCACTGTGGGAACTGACGAGGCCGAAGCGATCGCATCCTCCGCAGCCAAAGAACGCGAAGGGTTGAAGTACAAGGAGTGGGCGGTTCGGCTCGATCGCGTGCTGCAGGAATACGAGAAGTTATTTAACCCCCAAGCTTTCCTCATCGGGGGTGGCATATCTCGCAAATTCCACAAATGGGGACCCCACTTAACTATTGATACCCCCGTTATGCCTGCACAACTGCAAAATCGTGCAGGTATTGTAGGTGCAGCGATGGCTGTATTGGAAGGCCTAGAGCCATAAATTCACCGTTGCATTAACCCTATCTACCGGCATTGTGCAAAAATCGCCTATACTGGGCGGTCGATCCAAAATTGCATGGCTCTCGGGCGTGTCTGACCTGCATAAGGCCTACACCCGCTAGCATTCATAATGCTATTGCCACCCTGTGCGGGTGCGGTGAGCTATTTCCATCAAGTAGTAAGTCGAAAGGGCGTACGTGGCAGCCACTGATTCTTCAGACCAGGCACTCGGCGAGGACGACAAGTCAGTCGAGGCATCTACTCCTGCAAAGAAGACCGCCAAAAAGACGGCAAAGAAAACGGCGAAGAAAACCGCCAAGAAGACAGCTAAAAAGACGGCGAAAAAGACTGCCAAGAAAACGGCTAAGAAGACCGCCAAGAAGTCGGCGAAGAAATCAGCCAAAAAAGCTGTCAAAAAGACCGTGCGAGCCTCTGCGGCAGAACCGCAAGACTCCCCCGCAAACTCCGCGGAGAAAGCACCGTCGGAAGCTGAGGACGCAGAGGATCAGCTCGACGCCGTTGAGCAAGACGCCCCTGCGGATGACGTCGACTTCGAGCCCACCCATGAGGACATCGAAGAAGATGAATTCGATGCCCCCACTGACCTGGATGAAGACGATATCCAGGAAGAGTTGGGCGAAGAAGAAGACGAGGACGAAGCAGAAGATACGTCCTCGGTCTGGGATGAGGAAGAATCCGTCGCCCTGCGCCAGGCGCGCAAGGATGCACAGCTGACCGCCTCCGCCGACTCCGTCCGCGCGTACCTTAAGCAGATCGGTAAGGTTGCCTTGCTGAATGCGGAGCAGGAGGTCTCTTTGGCAAAGCGCATTGAGGCTGGCCTGTACGCGCAGCACCGCATGGATGAGATGGAAAAGGCTCGTGCGGAGGGCGATAAGGCTGCCAAGCTCTCCCCCATGGAAAAGCGCGACCTGCGCAGCATCGCAAGGGACGGGCGCAAGGCTAAAAACCACCTGTTGGAGGCCAACCTTCGCCTTGTGGTCTCCTTGGCCAAGCGCTACACCGGCCGCGGCATGGCTTTCTTGGACCTTATTCAGGAAGGCAACTTGGGCCTTATCCGTGCGGTGGAAAAGTTCGACTACACCAAGGGCTATAAGTTCTCTACCTACGCCACGTGGTGGATTCGTCAGGCTATTACCCGCGCCATGGCTGACCAGGCCCGCACCATCCGCATCCCGGTTCACATGGTGGAGGTCATCAACAAGCTGGGCCGCATCCAGCGCGAGCTACTCCAGGACTTGGGCCGCGAGCCCACTCCACAGGAGCTCGCGAAGGAAATGGACATCACTGAAGAAAAGGTGATGGAGATTCAGCAGTATGCGCGTGAGCCCATCTCGCTGGACCAGACCATCGGTGATGAGGGCGATTCCCAGCTGGGTGATTTCATCGAGGATTCTGAGGCCGTCATCGCCGTCGATGCCGTGTCCTTCACCTTGCTGCAGGACCAGCTCCAGGACGTGCTGACGACGTTGTCCGAGCGCGAAGCCGGCGTCGTGCGCCTGCGCTTTGGGCTTACCGATGGCATGCCGCGCACTTTAGACGAGATCGGCCAAGTCTACGGCGTTACCCGCGAGCGCATCCGCCAGATCGAGTCCAAGACGATGTCGAAGCTGCGCCACCCCTCTCGTTCGCAGGTATTGCGCGATTACCTCGACTAGATAACTCGCCCGTCCTGCACAAAATGAAGGCCGCACCACCATGGTGCGGCCTTTTTATGTGCCTAATTCCCTCCTGCGGGCTGGCGCGACGAAAGGGGCGCAGCGCCAACCGCCGGCCAGCAGCCAACCAGCGACGGAGAGGCGCTCTACCACTTGCGCAGGTAATTGATACGCTCGCGCAGTTGCTCCGCGCTGCATAACGCGGTGGGCGGTCCACCGCAGGCCTTGCGGACCTCGGTGTGGATGGCACCGTGCGGCCGGCCAGAGCTCTGCGCGGCGATGGAGACCACGGTGTTAAGCTCCTTGCGCAGCGCGCCGAGCTCATCCACCACGCCGGTATCCTCTGCGGCATCGGACTCTTGCTGCTTCGCGGCGGGCGCATGACCCATGCCGTAGATCTTGCGGCGGTGGGCCTCTTCTGCCTCGGCGGCCCGGCGCGCCTTCTCCTCGGCCTCGCGGCGGTCCATCTCCTCAGATTGCTTCTTGCGCAAGAGGTCTTTGACCTGGTCGGCGTCGAGGAGCCCGGGGATGCCGAGGAAATCGGCCTCCTCATCAGAGGTCATGTCGCCGGTATTAAACTGCGAGCCGTTATAGAGCAGGCCAGAGAATTCGGCTTCGGCGCCTAAAGACTCGTAGGACTTTTCCAGCATGTCCGGTTCGGTCTTTTTCTGGTTTGCCTGCTCGAGTAGCTCGTCGTCCCAGCCTTCTTTCTCGGTCTTTTCTTTGCCCAAGACGTGGTCGCGGGATTTTTCCATGTGCTCGGCAAGGCCGAGCAGCACGGGGACGGAGGGCAAGAATACCGAGGCGGTTTCGCCAGGCATGCGGGAGCGCACGAAGCGGCCGATTGCCTGGGCGAAGAACAAGGGGGTTGACGCGGAGGTGGCGTAGACGCCCACCGCGAGGCGGGGTACGTCGACGCCCTCGGACACCATGCGTACGGCAACCATCCATTCATCGGTGGAGTCCGCAAATTCTTGAATACGGTCTGAGGAACCTGGGTCATCGGACAAAATGACCGAGACTGGGGTATTGGAGAGTTGCTTGAGGATTTTCGCGTAGGCGCGGGCGGTGGTGGTATCGGAAGCGAGCACGAGCCCGCCGGCATCCGGCATATTGCGCCGCATCTGCATCAAGCGGGTATGCGCCGCCTGCAGCACGGCGGGGATCCATTCGCCCTTGGGGTCGAGCGCGGTGCGCCAGGCGCGCGCGGTTTGTTCCACGTTCATGATGTCACCCAGTCGCGCGGAGTGCTCCTCCCCGGCGGAGTCCCGCCAGCGAGCCTCGCCGGAGTAGGACAGGAAGACGACGGGGCGCACGACGCCATCGGCAAGCGCATCGCCGTAATCATAAGTGTGGTCGGCGCGCGAGACCTTATGGCCTTCCCCATCGTCCTCATAGCGCACAAAGGGGATGGGCGATTCATCGGAGCGAAACGGCGTACCGGTCAGCGCGAGGCGGTGGTTGACGTCGTCGTAGGCCTCCTTGACGCCATCGCCCCAGCTTTTGGCATCGCCGGCATGGTGGATCTCGTCCAAGATCACCAAGGTGCGCCGAGCGGAGGCAACGGCGCGGTGCTTGAAGGGGTGCATGCCCACTTGGGCATAGGTCACCACGATGCCGTCCATGCTGGGATTGACCGCAGAGGAGTTCGTGAAGGCAGGATCCAAGGCCAATCCCACCCGCGCGGCGGCGGCAGACCACTGCGTCTTCAGGTGCTCGGTAGGCACCACGACGATGACGCGCTCTACCGTGCGGTCTTCCATAAGCTCCGTCGCGATGCGCAGAGCAAAGGTGGTTTTACCCGCACCTGGGGTCGCCACGGCCATAAAATCTTGTGGCTTGGTGGCGAGGAATTTATCGAGGGCTGATTGCTGCCACGCGCGGAGGTTCGTCTTCTTAAACGTCCTCACTTGCGGCGAAGACCCTTAAAAACGCGTTCGCAATCGGGGCAGACCGGCGAGCCCGGCTTTGCCTGTTTGGTTACCGGGAAGGTCTCACCGCACAGGGCAACGACGTACTTGCCGTTGACCGCGGAATCGAGAATCTGATCCTTTTTGACGTAGTGGAAGAACTTCGGCGTGTCATTATCCGTCGTCGAAGTGTCTTCACGAATATCTGGCCGTTCAATTGTCTTCGTAGTCGTAGTCACGCACCCCATTTTGCCGCATCAGCATCGAACTTTGCGAGTCATGCGTCTACCCTTGGAGAGCATGCACACTCTACGCACTCCAACGTCGGCTTTCCCGTCCCCTGTTGTAGGGTTACGCGCCGCGCTCCAGGGAGGTGCGTAATTTAAGTGTTTGGCAAAAAGGAACGTTTTCTCATCACGGATGCCAAGCTCTCGCCCGCACAAGATCGCAGGCGCCGGGAGTTGTGGTACGGATTTTTCCAATTCCTGCGCGTGCCATCGCTGCTCATTGCCGGGGTCTTTTTGTACCTGCATTGGTGGTTGCTCGCGGCGATCATCGTGGGCGTGACTTTTCCTTTGCCGTGGATTGCCGTGGTCATTGGCAATAGCCGCGGTGAGAAGAAGGACAAGCGGGATAAAAATGTCTATAAACCCGCGATGAATCGTCAGCTATATTCGCAGTATCAGAACCAACAGATTTCCCGCGGTGGCTCCAAGGCAATCGAATCTCAGTATTCCGTTATTGACCATGACGATACTGCCTCCGATTAGGCGCATAACCCGCATGAATAGCACGACTGGAAAGGAACTTCTCCCAGCATGACGTCCTTTGGCCCTCATTTCGATGCCGCCGCGCTGCGCGATCTTGCCCCAGAATTAGCGGAGGCTTTTTCGCAGGCTGGTTTTACTACCGATGGTTTAGCGGGGCATTTGGGCCCGGAGCTTACGGAGGCCCTCTACCGCGGTGAGCCTGCCGCGGTGGCGCGCGGCACCGCCGGTAATTCCCAGCTGGATACGCTCATCCGCTTCTTCCTGCTGCATGAACATTTGCCTGCCACGCTGCTTGCCGATGCCCTCGGGGCCCGCCTTGCCACCAAGCTCCTGGATGCCGGCGTGGCGCTTTCCGATGATCGCGGCAGCATCTACATGGCCCTCGATATCCGGCCCCATATCATCGTCGGCTCCAACCGCCTCGTCTTTTCCGATGTCGATGCCTCGCTGGTGGACCACGTCCCCGGCGCGGATCACGTCTTGGGCGTCGGGGCGGCAAGCCTCTCACTCTTGCAATCGACGCCGGTAAGCCCGGTATCAACGGTGCTCGATCTGGGCACCGGTTCGGGAGTGCAATTGTTGGGTCAGCTCGAGTGCGCGCGCAGCATTACCGCGACGGATGTCCACCGGCGCGCGCTTGATTTGGCCGGTGCCACCGTCGCTGCCGCGGGGTCCAGCACCGAGGTAGAGCTAATTGAGGGCTCGTGGTTCGAGCCCGTTGCGGGGCGCACCTTTGACCGCATCGTTGCCAATCCCCCATTCGTCGTTGGTCTTCCTGAGGTGGGCCATGTCTACCGCGATTCTGGCCTGAACTTGGATGGGGCCAGCGAATTGGTGGTATCCCAGGCGGTGGATCACCTCACCCCGGGCGGAACCGCACACTTGCTCGCCGCCTGGGTACATACCAGTGGGCAGACTTGGCAGCAGCGCGTGGCCTCGTGGCTGCCGGATAAGGGTATAGCCGCTTGGATCATTCAGCGCGATATCGCCGATCCTTCCCTCTACGTATCTACGTGGCTCAAGGATGAATCGTTGGATGTGCGCAGCGATGAGGGCAAGGCTCGCTCCAAGGCGTGGCTGGATCATTTCCACGACCACGATGTCACGGGTATCGGGTTTGGATTCGTCGCCATCCAAAAAATCGCCGATGATGAGCCCTCCGATATCTTGGCCGAAGAAATGCCGCAGCACTTTAGTGATCCTTTGGGACCCGAGGTGGAAGAATACTTCGCCCGCGTGGCGTGGCTGCGCGATTTGGTTCCTGGTGAGCTGGAGGGCAAGCACTTCCAGGTACGCCCACAGGTGGCCAAGGAAGAAGTCAGTGTGGCCGATACCGATAACAAACAAGGATTTAACCGGGCGGTAATCCGGCTAACCCGTACCGATGGGCCCCGGTGGAGCCACGAAGTTGATGAGCACTTGGCCGCAATCGTTGCGGGCCTATCTCCCTACGGGCTCAACCTTGCCGAGACCGTGGGCCTTTATGCGGCCGCGCACGGCTTCGATGAAGCAGAACTGACCGCGGCGGCGCTTCCCGCCATTATCGATATGGTCCGCCACGGCCTGCTCATCCCTGCCGATCTGCTGCTCGAGGACGACGCTTCCCCGGCTACCCACGCCGATTAACACCGAATAGCGCCGTATAGCTGAGAAAGGAAGAGACTTTTATGCGCGCAGTACTAACCCGCGTATCCGAAGCCGCGGTCACGGTTGCAGGCGAAACCGTCGGCGCCATCGATTGCCCTGAGACCGGCGGACTTTTAGCCCTCGTCGGTGTTTCCAGGGAGGATTTGGACGATTGGGCACCGCGCGCGGAAAAGATGGCCCGCAAGATCGCGGAGCTGCGCATCCTGGAAGGTGAAGTATCGGTCGCTGATGCTGGAGCACCGGTATTGGTAGTCAGCCAATTCACGCTCTATGGCCGCACCGCCAAGGGGCGGCGCCCATCGTGGGCCGATGCGGCCCCGGGGGAAGAGGCCGAGCCGGTCATCGAGTACATCATCGAGCACCTTCGCGAGCGCAATATCGCGGTTGAATCAGGCCAATTCGGGGCTATGATGCGCGTATCTTCCGTCAACGAAGGCCCGTTTACGGTTTTGGTCGAGACCTAATCTCCTCTAACGCATTTTTCTCATCATCTGGCAATTACCTGCACGAGCGCTCACTCACACCCACGATTATTTATGAGTTAGATCGCAGAGAGTTCGATATTGTTCAACAATGCATATCGCTGGGTGCCGCGCAAGCTTTTTTAGAGTGATAATTAACCTATCCCAAAATGTAATAAATTATTATCACGTGGCATTACCGCAGGCTTATACTTAACGCGTAACGAAGTGAATGGGCTGGATACAAGCTGAAAGTTTAGTTTCAGGCCCTTGCCCGCACACGCTGGTGAGAGAAAATATTTTCTCACTCCAGGGTGACAGGAGCCCTCAAGCTTCGGTCAACCCCATGCAGAGGAGGAAAGAAAATGTCCCACAAGCTCTTGCGCCACGGACAAGTCGAACACCCGGAACACAGTGCGCAAATTCCGGAACAACTACCCGCAGAAGAAAAGCCACCTGCCGACGGCATAGAGACCCCATTTGCAGGCCAAGAAGGCGCCCCGGCGTGGAACAAGGAAGACACCGTTTGGATGCTCTCCCTATTCGGCACCGCCATTGGTGCCGGCGTGCTCTTCCTTCCTATTAACGCTGGTATCGGCGGCATCATCCCGCTTCTTATCATGACCGTCGTCGCCTTGCCGATGACCTACTGGGCCCACCGCGGCATGACCCGCTTGGTCCTATCAAGCTCGAAGCCAGATGGCGATCTCACCGACGTCGTGGAGGAACACTTCGGCGTTAAAGCCGGCGTGCTGATGAATATCCTCTACTTCCTTTCCGTCTACCCCATCCTGTTGGTGTACTCGGTAACCATCACCAACACGGTCAATTCCTTCTTGGAACACCAGCTAGGTATCACTCCACCGGAGCGGTGGCTTACCTCGTTGGTTCTCGTAGGCGGACTCATCCTCGTCGTACGCATGGGCAAAAGCGTGGTCGTCCACGTTATGTCCTACTTGGTATACCCGTTCATCGGTATCCTGGTCCTGCTCTCGCTGTACCTCATCCCCAAGTGGAATACCGCACTCTTTGATAGCTTCGACCTCGACGTCGCGCGCGAAGCTTCCGGCCACGGCATGGGTATTACCTTGATGCTCTTGGTCCCAGTTATGGTCTTTTCCTTCAACCACTCGCCCATGATTTCTTCCTTCGCCGTTGACCGCCGCCAGACCTACGGCAAGTACGCGGAATACAAGTCCCGCAAGATCTTGCTCCGCGCGGAAATCCTCATGGTCGTCGTCGTGATGTTCTTCGTCTTCTCCTGCGCGCTCAGCCTATCGCCTGCGGATATGGCCGAGGCCAAGGAACAAAACATCACCATCTTGTCTTACCTGGCCAACCACTTTGATAACCCCGTCATCCAGTGGATTGCCCCCATCATCGCCATGATTGCCGTAGCCAAGTCCTTTTTGGGCCACTACCTCGGCGCTGCAGAAGGCTTCGAGGGCCTCCTGGTCAAAGGCAGCAAAAACGCCAATAAAGATGATGCAGAATCCAGCCACAAGCTTGACACCATCACGCTCATCTTCATGCTGGTAACCGCATGGCTCGTTGCCTGGGCAGATCCTTCCATCCTCGGCATGATTGAAACCCTCTGCGGCCCGACCATCGCCATCATGCTGTTCCTTATTCCGATGATTGCCATCCACAAGGTCCCAGCTCTCGCCCGCTTCAAGGGCAAGGCCTCCAACTACTTCGTCTTCATCATGGGCCTGGTCGCCCTCGCCACCATCATCTACTCCATCGTGCAGGCTTTCTAAGCAGCACTTGCTTCTCAGGATTTTCCAGGAGAAAACCATGTTCATCAGCATCTTCGATATGTTCAAGATCGGCATCGGCCCCTCAAGCTCACACACCCTTGGGCCAATGAAAGCCGGCAAGGCCTTCGTTGACGAACTCAAAGAAAAAGGCCTCATGGATAAGGTCACCCGCGTCCAGGCCAACGTCTACGGCTCCCTATCCTTGACCGGTGTGGGCCACTCCACCGATAAAGCCATCCTGTTGGGACTGGCCGGCGAAGAACCAGAAACCGTCGATATCGACGGCATCTCCGCCTTCATGAAAAAGATCAACCAGAGCGAAACGCTCCTTCTCGGTGGCACGCACAAGGTGAGCTTCCCCAAAGACGGCGGCTTTTACTTCCACGACGAATACCTCCCCATGCATGAAAACGGCATGTGCCTTATCGCCTTTGCCGGCGAGGAAGACATCCTGCACAAGACCTACTACTCAGTGGGCGGCGGGTTCATCGTCAAGCAAGAAGACTTCGCCATGCGCACCCAAGATACCGTCGACGTCCCATTTGCTTATGCCAGCGCGGAAGAACTACTGGCGCTGTGCGAAACAAATAATATGACACTTCCGGAGCTCGGCAGGGCCAATGAAAGAGCACTGCGCAGCGAGGGGGACATCGACGAGCACCTGCGCAAGGTCCGCGATGTCATGTACACCGGCATCAAGCGCGGCTCCACAACCGATGGCCCCCTGCCCGGCGCCCTGCTCGTGCCGCGCCGCGCCGCCGCCCTGAAGCGCAGGCTGGAACAATCCGACCCCCACGATGGCCTCAACATTTTGAGCTGGGTGAATATGTTTGCCCTGGCCATTTCGGAGGAAAATGCCGCCTGTGGCCGCGTCGTCACCGCGCCTACCAACGGCGCATGCGGCGTCGTGCCTGCGGTACTGGCCTATTTCGATGAATTCGTTGAGCCGGTTACTCCAAGCATGTTCGCGGACTATATCTTCGCCTGCAACCATATTGCCGCGCTCTACAAGATGAATGCCTCCATTTCCGGTGCGGAAGTAGGCTGCCAAGGTGAAATTGGCGTCGCCTGTTCCATGGCAGCAGCCGGGCTGGCCCAACTGATGGGGGCGACACCGGAACAAGTCTGCGTGGCGGCCGAAATCGGCATGGAACACAAATTGGGCCTGACCTGTGACCCGGTCCTAGGCCAGGTGCAAGTCCCCTGCATCGAGCGCAACGCCGTAGCCGCGGTAGACGCGATTACCAGCGCGCGCATGGCCTTGGACCGCGAAACCAAGCCATGTGTCAGCCTCGATGAGGTGATCTGGACCATGTACAACACCGGCAAGGACATCAACGCCAAATACCGGGAAACCTCACAAGGCGGCCTCGCCCTAGCGGTGCACCCGCCCATTCCGGTATGTGGTTAATGTCGGCACCCTAGGCTCCGGAAAGAGCGCCATATAAGGAGGTGAGTACTTGGCCACGGCCGGTTACTCGCCTCCTTTTGTCGTTACTTTGTGGTACCTTATCAATAATCTGACAGGAATTATAAGGACATGCTTCAGCTAATGAACCTTTCTAGCAGCCATGCCCCCGAAGAAAACTTCCTCGAGCAGTACATACCACTCGTCGATTTCCTCGGTCAGGCCATGGGCCCTAACACCGAAATCGTGCTTCATGATCTCGATGTACCCGATAAATCCATCATTGCCATTGCCAACGGCCACATCTCTGGACGCGAACTAGGCGGCCCGGTCACAGACTTTGCCCTCTGGTTCATGAAACAGGGCGACGCGGCGGCCGTTCCAATGATGACGGGATACCGCGCGGTCAATGGCGAGGGGAAAGTGTGCCGCTCCTCAAGCTATTTCCTGCGCGATACCACCGGCCATATGCGCGGCATGCTTTGTATCAATGTGGAATTATCCGAGCTGATCCAAATCCGCGATGCCGCTAACGCGATGATCGGTGGCACTGAACCGGCCATCGATAAGACGAAGGCCTTCGGTGGCTACCCCGACACCACCACACCGCCAAAAACTCCGGCATCTGAAGCGACGGCGAATAAAAAGCCGGAAGCGCCCTATAGCGAATCACTGCGTTCCAACGTCGAGCACCTTCTGGACTCCATGCTGGATTCCGCGATTTCCACGCACTCCACTCCGGTCGAGGCGATGCAGCGCAACGAACGGCTCGAAGTCATCGCTTCCCTTGAATACGCTGGCTTCTTCCTGCTCAAGGGCGGCATCGCCGCCGCGGCCGCCCGGCTCGGCGTGTCTGAGCCCACGGTATATCGCTACCTCGTACAAGTCCGCGGCTAAGACGCCCCGCCACGTGGATGAGCGGTTTTAGCGCGTTCACGTGGCGCATGCGCTTGTCGACGCCCCCAAAAAGGTGGGGCAAAACGCCCGGCACGTCGCCGTTTTAAAGATTTCAGGATGCGTGGGAACTAAATGCGGCCTAACACCGTTGTACTTTTTGAAACAGGCGACAATTTCAGGAGGCTGAAAGATGACGAATCCATCTGCCAACACCGCCAATGGCACTTCGACTGCCGCTACTGATGAGGAACAGGAAGTAGACCGCGGGTCTCGCCGCAATCAAACCAATGACAATCCCTCTGCGGACTTGGTACGCGTCTACCTCAACGGAATCGGTAAGACCGCCCTGCTCAGCGCCGAGGACGAGGTTGAACTCGCGCAAACCATTGAGGTGGGCCTGTATGCAGAATACAAGCTCAATAACGCAGAGAAGCTGACGCGCGCAGAAAAGCGCGACCTGAAAATTTTGGCTCGCGACGGCAAGAAGGCCCGCTCCCACCTGCTGGAGGCAAACCTCCGCCTCGTAGTCTCCTTGGCCAAGCGTTACACCGGCCGCGGCATGCCACTATTGGACCTCATCCAAGAGGGCAACCTTGGCCTTATCCGCGCCATGGAAAAGTTCGATTATGCCAAGGGCTTTAAGTTCTCCACCTACGCCACGTGGTGGATCCGCCAAGCCATTACCCGCGGTATGGCCGATCAGTCGCGTACCATCCGCCTCCCGGTCCACCTGGTGGAACAGGTAAATAAGCTTTCCCGCATCAAGCGTGAGATGTATCAGTCCCTGGGCCGCGAGGCGACCAATGAGGAGCTGTCGGAGGAATCCGGCATCGATGAAAACAAAATCGAGATGCTGCTGCGCCAGTCCCGCGATCCCGTCTCGCTCGACATGCCCGTCGGCACCGACGAGGAAGCCCCATTGGGCGACTTCATCGAGGATGCTGAGGCTACCGATGCTGAGACCGCCGTCGTGGCCTCCATGCGGCACTCCGATATTCGCGGTGTCATTGACACGCTAGAAAAGCGCGAGCAGGACGTTATTCGCCTGCGCTACGGCTTGGATGACGGCGTGCCACGCACCCTTGACCAGATTGGTCGCCGGTTCGGGCTCTCCCGCGAACGCGTACGCCAAATCGAGCGTGAGGTCATGGCCAAGTTGCGCGATGGCAACCGCGCCGATCGCCTCCGCGAGTACGCGCTATAAAACTTTTCGCCTCCTGAACCTTCATTAATCGCGACCTCGCCTGTACTGCCGAGAATTTTTTCCAGTGTGCTTTCGAGGTCGCGTTCTCTATGCAAGCGGCGAGCTCGAACTCGTCTCCGAAAATCTCTCCAGCAAACTTAGGGCAACTTAAGCTAGTCTGGATACAGAATGTAAAAGGCGCTGTCTGCATTGCGCACGGCACGCATTACTGTTTCTCAAAGAAAGGTATGCCCACGTGAGGGACCTCGTTGATACTACTGAGATGTACCTTCGGACCATTTATGAATTGGAAGAAGAAGGCATCACTCCCCTGCGCGCTCGGATTGCCGAACGCCTAGAGCAGTCCGGACCTACCGTATCCCAAACCGTTGCCCGCATGGAGCGCGATGGTCTCCTCCACGTCCGTTCGGATCGGAGCTTGGACCTTACCGAAAAGGGACGCGAATTGGCTACGGCTGTTATGCGCAAGCACCGCCTTGCAGAGCGTTTGCTTACTGATGTCCTCGGGCTCGATATCAGCAAAGTCCACGACGAGGCTTGCCGCTGGGAGCACGTGATGAGCGAAGAGGTGGAAAAGCGCATGGTCACGGTCCTCGATGATCCCAGCCGTTCTCCTTTTGGCAATCCGATTCCGGCGCTGGCAGAGCTGGGCTTCCAGGTCCCCGAACCAGCGATTGGGACGCGGGCTATCGATCTCCCGGATGGCGAAGAGAAGTCCGCCAAGATTATCCAGATCAATGAGATTCTGCAGGTAGATGAGGCTACCTTCCGGGACCTCGCAGAGGCTGGAATCCGCATCGGCACCGAGGTCACCGTGGTCAATAATGGCGGCACCATTTCGCTTACCACTCCCTCGGGTAAGGTCATCACCTTGGCAGATGATCTGGCGCACGCTGTGCGCGTGGAGGTCTAGGCCATGAAACTCTTGGTTACTGGCGGCGCCGGCTATGTCGGCAGCGTGTGCTCCGCAGTCCTCGTTGAGCAAGGCCACGATGTCACCATCATCGATAACTTTTCCACGGGAAACCGAGATGCAGTACCGAACTCGGCCCGCATAGTAGAAGGCGATGTGGCAGACAAGGCCGCAGAGGTGCTGGGCGAAGGCGGTTTCGAGGGCGTTCTACACTTCGCCGCCCGCTCGCTCGTCGGTGAATCCGTGGAAAAGCCGGACGAATACTGGCAGCACAACGTCGTGACCACGCTGCGCCTGCTCAATGCCATGCGCGATAACGATGTGAAAAGCCTCGTCTTTTCTTCCACCGCGGCCACCTACGGCGAGCCGGAGCAGGTTCCTATTACTGAGGACATGCCGACCCAGCCCACGAATCCCTATGGCGCTAGCAAACTAGCTATCGACTACATGATTTCGTCTTTTTCCCAGGCGTTTGGGCTCGCGGCTACGTCCCTGCGCTATTTCAACGTTGCCGGCGCGTACGGTTCCATCGGCGAAAACCGCGAGATTGAAACCCACCTTATCCCCATTGTCCTGCAGGTTGCTCTGGGGCACCGCGATAAGATTTTCATGTTTGGCACGGATTGGGATACCCCGGATGGAACGCCGGTGCGCGACTACATCCATATCCGCGATCTTGCCGATGCCCACGTGCTCGCCCTCCACAGCAATACCCCCGGGACCCACCGAATCTATAACTTGGGTTCCGGCGAGGGATACTCCGTCAAGCAGGTCATCGAGATGTGCCGGAAAGTCACCGGCCACGAGATTCCGGCGGAAATCGCCCCGCGCCGTGCCGGAGACCCAGCCACACTCATTGCATCCTCAGAAAAAATCAAGCGGGAGCTTGACTGGAATCCCCAGCGCACGGACTTGGAGACCATCGTGACCGACGCGTGGAATTTCACTCGGCAGCTGGGCGACCGGGCGCATTCGGCACGGCGCTAAAACGCGGGGCTAAACAAAGCCATCGGCATCAATCCCCGCTGCCTCCCGCGCGGCGTCGCAACCGCGGCTCAAGCTAGTAATGAGGCGTTCCCCCATTCCGCTGCGATAGGCTTGGGCGATGAGCTGACTCAAATTGTGCCCCGGCGCCTCATCGATGGCGACGGTCAGCGCCGGGCCGGCATAGAGTCCGAATTTCTGCGCCACCTGGGTCGCCGCATATAACGCTAGGGCGTTATAGCGGATGGGGCCGCCAAAGGTGCGCGCCGTGGCCAAAAGCAAGTTGCCGGCCGCGTGCGGGGATTCGACGAGGTCCCGGATGACCAGGTCTCGCATCCATGTCGTCGACATCCACATTGCTCCCACACAAAGTAATTCTTCGTTATCCAACGT
The DNA here is from genome assembly GCF_040225725.1 of Corynebacterium sp. KPL4015. NCBI lineage: Bacteria > Bacillati > Actinomycetota > Actinomycetes > Mycobacteriales > Corynebacteriaceae > Corynebacterium > Corynebacterium sp. KPL4015. The sequence continues at coordinate 29,604 of NZ_JBEHGF010000022.1, forward strand.
CTCTTCCAGGGTTTCTACCTCGTTTAATACATATTGCCTATCCGCGATGAGGTTCTGGACTACACGAGTTGGATCCGTTGTGCCGTAGCCGTGGCCGGCGCGCATCTGTCGGGACAATTCCTCAGAGCAGCGCTGCATGGACGCGATTTCTTCGTGCCCGAAGTACGGATTGTGCGGGGCGAATTGCTGGACCAGCTCATTGCGGGAAAGTTCCGGCAAAGTGCCGTTTTCTACGCAGGCGCGCATGGAAGAGCTGGTGGAAATAGCGGGAATGGTTCCTTCAGTCCAGGCGGGCATAGGGCCCTTGCCACCCCCGGTGCTAAAGCCGAATACGAGGTCGTAGGCAGTAGACGTGGCGATTTCTTCCACCAGCCAGCAGGCATCAATTCCGGTGCCCTGGTCATCTTCGAAGTGGTAGAGCGACTCGATCATCTCCCAGAGCTCTACTTCCTCGCGCTGGGAGATGATAAAGCCGAGGACGACTTCCGGGTTCCCACAGTGAAAGACGCTCATGATCTCTGGAAGGGCCGCAGGGACATCGGACAGGTCTACACGCGCGACTGGCCCCATGGTGCGGCCTGCTGGAGTTGGTTCGATGGAGATGAGGACGATGGATTCTGCTGGAAAGAATCCGAGGATTCCTGGAATATTTGCAAGGATATCGCCGGGAGTACGGATGGGCTGTTGTGGTGTTGTGATCTTCATGGCTCCTAGCTTCGGGGCCTGCGGCAAGTACCGAAAGCCCACCACAGGCAGAGGGCCGAAATCTGTGGATAAGGTGGGTGGAAGGGGGCATCGGCAAGCAGTTATGCACAACCCCATCGCACCGGGCCTAGCGCGGGTTGCCGAGTTAGGGCATAATGGGTTATTTAACTACTCCGCGAACACTGAACTGAGTGCGTGTGGGAATAGTACGGTCCTGGCGGTCGTTGATCTAGATTAAGAGACCAAGGAGGTAACACATCATGCACGAAGAAGAGCGCAGCATGTACGAATTGGAGTACCCCGCTCCGGTGGTCAAGGACAATTCCGGTGAAGGAAAAGGCCCCACCATGATTGTTGCCATGCACGGCTATGCCGATGCAGGCCAGGCTATTGAGTCGAGCGCCGATCATCTCAAGGCGGCGCTGGAAAACCGCCAGCTAGCCTCCTTTAACTCTGATGAGCTCATCGATTATCGCTCCCGCCGCCCCGCCGTCACCATCGATAATGACCGGGCCCTCGAGGTAGAACCCATGGATTTGGGCTTGAAGGTGCTCCGGGATAATTCCGGCAAGTCTTTCCTTCTTCTGTCTGGCCCAGAGCCGGATATGCGCTGGGAAGCATTTACCACGGCGGTGGTCAAGCTGGTGGAGAAATTCGATATTGAAGACACCATCATGCTCTACGCCGCGCCGATGCCCGTGCCGCACACTCGCCCCACCGTGGTCACCGCGCACGGTACTGCCTCCCGCCTGACGGAAGGCATGGTCAAGATGGACTCGACGATGATGGTTCCGGGAGCCGCGGCGCTCTATATAGAAAAGGCCTTAGCGGATAAGGGCCGGACGGTCGCGGGCTATACCGCGCACGTGCCGCACTACCTGGCTGCGTCCCCGTACCCGCAGGCCACCTTGGAGCTCCTTGACTCCGTGGCTAAAGCCGCCCAGCTCAATATTCCGCTGGGCAGCATTGAGGCGGATATTTCCCGCGTCGAGGGCCAGCTGGATGAGCAGGTCAATGGCTCGGAAGAGATTGAGGGCGTGGTCCAGCAATTGGAGCAGCAATACGATGCCTTCATGGACCGCTACCGCGAAGAGCACCCACAGGCCATTATGCCGGGCGAGGAAGCCGTGCCCAGCGCGGAGGAAATCAGCGAAGAATTCGAAGCCTTCCTCGCCTCGCTCGATGAGTCCGATAGCGAGGAGATTATCCATACTGATATTGATGACCGCGAAGACTCTGCCGATGATGACGACAGAGACTTAGGCGACGATATCTAACGAACCCGCCCCCATCGCCGCTAAGGTGGTGGGGGTGAACTTATCTCAGCAGCTGCCAGATTTAACGGAAGTCCCCGAGTCCCTCATCGATGAGGCCATTTGGGATACTTTTAACTCGTGGACCACCAGCAAGGGAATCGATTTATACCCCGCGCAAGAGGAGGCCTCGCTCGGCATCTTGGCCGGAGATAACGTCATCCTCGCGACCCCCACGGGTTCGGGAAAGTCCATGGTGGCCAACGCCGCCCACTTCATCGCCCTAGCCCGTGGACAGCGGAGTTTTTATACCGCGCCCATTAAGGCGCTGGTCAGCGAGAAGTTCTTTGCACTGTGTGAAATCTTCGGCGCAGAGAATGTGGGCATGATGACAGGCGATGCCACCGTAAACGGCAACGCCCCCATCATCGCCGCCACCGCCGAGATCGTAGCCAATATCGCGCTTCGCGATGGCGCCGAGGCCAATATCGACCAAGTGGTTATGGACGAATTTCACTACTACTCCGATCCAGATCGCGGCTGGGCCTGGCAGGTGCCGCTCTTGGAGCTACCCAAGGCGCAATTCCTCTTAATGTCCGCCACGCTCGGTGATACCGACTGGCTGCAGGAAGATCTCACCCGCCGCACGGGCCGCGAGACTAATTTAGTGGCCGGCTCCACCCGCCCGGTGCCGCTGGATTTTTCCTATGTTTTCAGCGCGGTGCACGAAACCATCGAAGAGCTGCTCGCCGATTATAAGGCACCCATTTATGTCGTGCACTTTTCCCAGCGCGAGGCCGCCGAGCGGGCCCAAGCCCTGACCTCGCTGTCTGGCATCATTAACAAAGAGGAAAAAGAGGACATCGCTGAAGAAATCGGCGGCTTCCGCTTTACCACTGCCTTTGGTAAGGACCTCTCAAAGTTGCTTCGCAAGGGCATTGGCATTCACCATGCAGGAATGCTGCCCAAGTACCGACGGCTCGTGGAGCGCCTCGCGCAGCGCGGCCTCCTCAAGGTTATTTGCGGCACCGATACCTTGGGCGTGGGCATCAACGTGCCCATCCGCACCGTATTGATGACCGGACTGGCCAAATTTGATGGGCAACGCCAGCGCATCTTGAAATCCCGCGAATTCCACCAGATTGCGGGGCGCGCTGGGCGTGCGGGCTATGACACGGAAGGCACCGTCGTCGTCGAGGCCCCCGAGCACGAGATTGAAAATGCCAAGGCCCGCAGGCGCATTGGCGATGACCCGAAGCGGCTCAAGAAGCTTAAGAAAAAGTCCGCACGCGAGGGCGAAGTCTCTTGGTCCGAGAAGACCTTTGCGCGGCTCACAGAAGCAGAACCGGAGCAGTTGACCTCGCAATTCCGGGTGTCGAATTCGATGCTGCTGAATGTCTTAGCCCGCCACGGCGACGGCTATGCGCATATGCGCCACCTCTTGCGCGATAATCACGATCCCCGCAGCAAGCAGAACAAGGATATCCTCACCGCCCTCGACCTATTCCGCGGATTGGTGGATTCCGGCGTGGTCCAAAAATCCACCAAGGGGCTGGATATCTACGGCCGCCCCTACCACCTCGTGCGGGAATTGCCGCGAGACTTTGCCCTAAACCAGCCCCTCGGGCCCTTTGCCTTGGCCGCGCTCTCCCTGTTGGACCCAGAGGCAGACAGCTATCACCTTGATGTGATCTCGGTCTTTGAGGCGATCCTCGATGATCCCCGGCAGGTGTTGCAGGCCCAGCAGAAGAAGCGGCGCGGGGAAGAAATTGCCGCACTCAAGGCGGACGGGGTGGACTACACCGACCGCATGAATATCGTGGAGGATATTACCTGGCCCAAACCCCTAGAGGAGCTGATCGAGCAGGCCTACGATACCTTTGCGGAAACCAATGCGTGGGTAAAGGAATTCGAGCTGCGGCCGAAATCCGTGGTGCGCGACATGGTGGAAAATGCCATGACCTTCTCGGATTTGGTGGCCACTTACGGCTTAGCCCGCTCTGAGGGCGTTATCCTCCGCTACCTCACCGATGCCTGGCGCACCCTCAAACAGTCCATCCCCGATGAATACACGACGCCCCAAATTGAAGACATCATTGTCTGGTTGGGCGAGCTTATCCGCCAGGTGGATTCCTCGCTTGTCGATGAATGGGCGCAGATGGCCGGCGAAGACTCCCCCATCGATCAAGATACGCTCGACCGCGAGCTGGCCTTTGGCGTCGAAGACCCAACAGCCCTTACCGCCAACCGCCGCGCTTTTGGCATTATGGTGCGCAATTACATGTTCCGCCTCGCGCAGCTCTTCGCGCTGGAGGAAGAAGACCGCCTGGCCGAGGTATTGGATTATCTGGACGAGGTCCCCGATTTTGGCGCCGTCTTGGATGACTACTTTGACGAATACGACGATATTGATACCGGCCCTGAGGCGCGCGGACCCGAGTACTTCCGGTTGGAAGAATCCAGCTCCCGCAGCTGGCCCGCGCGGCAGATTATCAAGGACCCAGCAGGCGATCGCGCCTATCAGTTTGTCGCCACGGTTGATCTGGACGCCTCCGATGAAGCCGGCGAAGTCCGCCTGTCAGAGTTGCGCGTCGAGTATTAATCACACGCGGGTTAGCTAAAACGATAAAAGCCACCCCCTGCGCTGTACCCGGCGTCCTATGGGGGACACCGAGGGAAGCAGCGCGCGGGGGTGGCTTATTCCAAAGGCTAATTAAGCAGCGCTTTTAGCGTGCGGCCTCAATCTGGACGGCCTGTGCGACTGCCTGAATGACAGAAGCAACCTTGATGGCCTCCCAGACCTGCTCCTTGGTCGCGCCAGTATCGTTGAGCTTCTGGGTGTGTGCGCCCAAGCAGTGCTCGCAGCCGTTGATAGCGGACACGGCGATATTCCACAGCTCGAAGTTAGCGTCTTCCACGCCAGGCTTGGAGATGAAGTTCATCCGCAGGCCAAACTTAACCTGTGCGTAGTCATCGCCCAACCAGCTCTTGGCGCGGTAGGCAACGTTGTTCATTGCCATGACGGTAGCAGCGCCGTAAGCGGCGTTGATAGCTTCCTCAGAGAGGTGCTCTTGCGCCTCTTCCGCGATTTCAGAAATCACGGTGTCATTGCGGGTAGCTGCCGCCGAGGCGAGCAGGGTGCCCCACAGCTGCTCTTCATCCAGCTCGGTGGTGCGGGTCAACGCGCCGAGGTTGAGCTTCTGGTCCTTGGCGTACTCAGGCAGTGCTGACTTCAAGTTCTCGATAGACACAGTTTTTCTCCTTCTAAATTTTTTCTCAGTAACTTAAATTGCAAGGCAAGTGCGTGCCCCGCCAGAACGGCGGGGGAAGCACCTACTGATAACTAAGGCTTAAAGCTGGGACTGAACAACGTCCATCTTGTCGATGTTCTTGGTTGGGTCGTTCTTCTCCCAGTTGCAGGCGCAGACCTCTTCGGACTGCAGGGCGTCGAGAACGCGCAGAACCTCGTCAACGTTACGGCCCACAGCGTCCGGGGTAACGGAGACGAACTGGATAACACCATCTGGGTCGATGATGAAGGTTGCGCGGTCAGCAACGCCGTCAGCGTTTTCTACGCCCAGGGCGCGGATCAGGTCGTGGCGCACGTCAGAGAACATCGGGAACGGAACGTCCTTCAGGTCCGGGTGGGTTGCGCGCCAATTGAAGTGAGCGAACTCGTTATCGGTGGATCCGCCCAGCACCTGGGTGTCGCGGTCCTGGAATTCTTCATCCAGCTTGCCAAAGGCAGCGATCTCGGTCGGGCAAACGAAGGTGAAGTCCTTGGGGTAGAAGAAGACGACCTTCCACTTGCCCTCGTACTTGTCCAAGGAAACCTGCTCGAAGTAGTCCTCTGGCTGGCTAGCGTTAACGTCGTGCAGGTCGCCGCCGGTCAGGGCGGTGAGGTCGAATTCTGGGAACTTTTCGCCAACGGTCATGATAGGCATGTTCTTCAACTCCTTCTTAAAAGGGTAATCTTTTTCAAGTTTCTGACAGTCCCGTACCGAGGACCACGGGCCGGACCCTCTCCGGCCCAACACCAAAGACAATACCATTAATTCCGGTCACGTCAATAGCTAATCCTATAGATAAATGTTAGAGTGATAGGCATGCATAATAAAGAGTATCGACCAACACTTGCCCAGCTGCGCACGTTTGTCACCGTGGCGGAAAACAAGCACTTCGGCACCGCTGCCGCCAAGCTGGAGATCTCTCAGCCCTCCCTCTCCCAGGGCCTCGTGGCACTCGAGCAGGGGCTCGGCGTGCAGCTCATCGAGCGCTCCACCCGCAAGGTCATCGTAACCTCGGCCGGTGAAACCCTTCTGCCCTATGCCAAATCCACACTTGAGGCCGCCGATACCTTTCTCGCGCACGCCCGCGGCGCCCACGGCACGCTGTCCGGCCCGTTGACCATTGGCGTCATCCCGACCATCGCCCCGTATATCCTCCCGGACTTGCTGGCGATGATTACGGAGACCTACCCAGAGCTTGAGCCGCGCTTTGTGGAGGAGCAAACCCAGCACCTCATCGCGCGCCTGCGCAACGGCAACCTCGATTTAGCCGTCCTTGCGCTGCCTTCAGAGGCCACGGGCATGGTCGACAGCCCGCTGTACACCGAGGACTTCGCCATCGTCAGCCCGCCCGATCACCCCATCGCCGGGCGTACGGACGTCCAGGTGGCGGAGCTGCGGGACTTGGATTTGCTGCTGCTTGACGATGGCCACTGTCTCCGCGACCAAATCGTCGATCTCTGCCGGCACGCCCACGTCAACCCGGCGGAAGCAACCAATTCCGTCACGCGTGCCTCATCGCTTACCACCATTATGCAGCTGGTCATGGGCGGGCTCGGCTGCACCCTTATCCCCAAGTCCGCATTGGCCACCGAATGCCACGGCAAAAACCTCGGCATCGCCTACTTCGATCCCGATGTCACCGCTGAGCGCGAAATCGGCCTCGTCTTCCGCTCCTCTGCCGCACGCAGTGAAGAGTTCCGCGAATTCGGCACCCTGATTACCGCCGCTTATGAAAATGCCCTCGCACGCTCGCTGGAGGGATAAAACCGCCACACACGATTAAGGCCACCGAAGCAATGCCTCGGTGGCCTTAAATAATGCTAAAGCGCTTACGCAGTTTGGCCGGTCGCGCGGCCTGCACACTGGCGGAACAAGTAAGCCGTAGCCAGTAAGGTAACCGGTACGGCCACAATCAAGCCAACCAGCAACAGGATGCCGCCGGCAATCGTAATCAGCGCGTTGAGCACCGTCAGCAGCAGGAGCTGGCCGTAGTTTCCTTTACCGGCCTTAAAACCGTTCTTAATGGCTTGGCCAACCCCGTCACCGTCGGCTGCAAACCATTGCATCAGCATATAAAGCGGCTGGATGAATAGGCCGATGAGAGCCACTACAGCCATGACTCCGAAAAAGCTCGCCATGGCTTCCAACGCCTCGTCCTCGGTGGCGTCGGCGCCCGCGTCTGGGCCGAGGAAGATCGAGCCACCAACGAAGATGAACATTACTACCGAGGAAATAATACCGATGATGATCATGATCACCAGTGGCTGCCACCACCGCACGTCCTTGCCCACATAGCTCCACCCAGTACGCGGGTCATCGATCTGGAAAAGCGCCAGTCGCATCGCCAACAAGCTGACGACGACCATGATCACGTAGGACACGATTTGCACAATGGATCCCGCACCGGAGGCATCCGCGCCCTCTGCGGGAGCAACGGCCAGGCTCACTCCGGAGACTGCTATGACAATGACGCCAACGAGCAAGGCACCGAGTATCCACAGTTTCCAGTTCTTAAACACCGTGCGAAAGGCCCACGAAATCGAATCAATGGCCGAGGGCTTTCCGGTAAATCCGCCGGAATTTACGGTATTGTCCTGTGCTTGGTAGCCCGCATATCCTTGATTGCCGGAGCTTTCGTAGCTGCCGCTCTCGTGGCTGCCGCCATAGGACGGCAGGCTTCCGTAGCTCGGCTGATCCTCCGGGTGATCAGTCGGTTCATAGCGGGGAAAATCGTCATTTCCACCGGAGTTTTTGTCGTTCATCAGCGGTGCCTTCCTTCTATATTCGGGTTGGGTGCAACGAGAAAAATATCTTTTAGACAAGTATTTTCACAATAGCAACTTTTTCCACTCCACGAAACCGGGGTAAGCTCATAGATTAGCCATGACACAGCATGAAACCACGACATCGCAGGCCCCTAGCCGCGATGAACTTTTTGCCGCATTAGACAACGTCACCATCGCCGAGGCCCGCAGCTTCCGCCGCCGCCTATCGAAGGCACGCGCCCCCAAGGCCCTGCGCGAAGTCGGCCAGGATATCCAGGCTGCCGCAGATCGCCTAGCGCTTGTCGATGCCGCCGTTCCCCCACTCACCTACCCCGATTCCCTGCCGGTCAGCGGCCGCAAGGACGATATTGCTGCCGCGATTGAAGAAAACCAGGTCGTCATCATTGCCGGCGAAACCGGTTCCGGTAAAACCACGCAGATCCCTAAAATCTGCCTCGACATCGGCCGGGGCCGCCGCGGCCTTATCGGCCATACGCAGCCGCGCCGCATTGCCGCGCGGACCGTCGCCGAGCGCATCGCCTCCGAGCTGGACCAAGATATCGGGGAATCTGTAGGCTACGCCATCCGCTTCGATGACCAGGTTTCTGATAGCACCGCCGTAAAACTCATGACGGACGGTATCCTGCTCGCGGAAATGCGGCGCGATCGCTTCCTTAATAAATACGACACCATCATTATCGATGAGGCGCACGAGCGCTCGCTGAATATCGACTTCCTCTTGGGGTATCTCAAGCGGTTGCTTCCCAAGCGGCCCGATCTCAAAGTGATCATCACCTCCGCGACGATCGATCCGGAAAGTTTTGCCGAGCACTTCGCCCAGCCCGATGGCACCCCTGCGCCCATCATCGAGGTATCCGGGCGCACCTATCCGGTAGAAATCCGCTACCGTCCCCTCGAATTCGAGGCCGGTGGAAAGCTGGTGGATCAAGACCCGCTCGATGGCTTAACCGAGGCCATCGAGGAGCTCATGGCAGAAGGCGACGGCGATATCCTCTGCTTTTTCCCAGGCGAGCGCGATATCCGCGATGCTATGGAAGCAATCGAGGCTAAGAAGTGGAAAAACGTGGAGGTCGCTCCCCTCTTCGGGCGCCTGTCCAACCAGGAACAGCACCGCGTATTTAGCAATCACCGCGGAAGGCGCATCGTTTTGGCCACCAATATCGCCGAAACCTCGCTGACCGTGCCCGGAATCCGCTACGTCGTGGATACCGGCACCGCGCGCATCTCGCGCTATTCCACGCGGACCAAGGTGCAGCGCCTACCTATCGAGCCCATTTCGCAGGCCTCTGCCAATCAGCGCTCGGGTAGGTGCGGCCGCGTCGCCGATGGCATCGCTATCCGCCTCTACAGCGAGCAAGACTTTCAAAGCCGACCAGAGTTTACTGATCCGGAAATCCTGCGCACCAACCTGGCCAGCGTCATTTTGCAGATGGTCTCGCTCAAGCTCGGCGATATCGAGAAATTCCCCTTCCTCCAGCCACCCGAGTTCAAGGCCATTCGCGATGGCCTCAACCTCCTCCACGAGCTCGGTGCCCTCCAAGACAAGCACGAGAAACCGGCGCTGACCGAAACCGGCCGCAATTTGGCCCGCATCCCACTCGATCCCCGCATGGCACGCATGCTTATCGAGGCCCATACCAACGGCTGCCTCCACGATGTCATCGTCATCGTTGCCGCCATGACCATCCAAGACGTGCGCGAACGCCCGCTGGACTACCAAGCGCAAGCTGATCAAGCGCACGCGCGCTTTAAGGACAAGACCTCTGACTTTTTGTCCATGCTGAAGTTGTGGGATTACATCAAACAGACCCGCAATGAGCAATCAGGCAATAAATTCCGCAAGCGCATGAAGCAGGAGTTTCTCCACTACATGCGCATCCGCGAGTGGTTCGACCTGGTCCGCCAGCTCAAAGACGTCTCCAAGCAGCTGGGGTGGGATTACCAAGAAGGCACCGAACGCCGCTCCGACGATATTCACATCGCGCTGCTATCTGGCCTGCTTTCCAATATTGGCGCCCGCGACGGCAATTCCAAGGAGTTCCACGGCGCGCGCAATACCCGTTTCCTCGTCTTTCCAGGTTCCGCCTTGGCCAAAAAGCCACCCGAGTTCCTCATGGCGGCGGAGCTCGTCGAAACCTCTCGGCTTTGGGCACGCGACGTTGCCGCTATCGATCCGGCCTGGGTGGAAAAACTCGGTGCGGACCTGCTCAAACACAACTATTCCGATCCCACGTGGTCCCGCAAGCGCGCGGCCGCCATCGCACACCAGAAGTCCACGCTCTACGGCGTGCCCATCGTCGCGGATCGCACCGTGCCCTATCACCGCGTGGATCCCGTCGCGGCGCGCGATATGTTCATCCGCAATGCGCTTATCGCCGGCGAGTGGAACGCGCACCACGACTTCCTCAAGGCAAACGCGCAGGCCCTTGATGAAGCGGCCGAATACGAGGAAAAGGCCCGCCGCCGCGGCCTTATCGTGGATGAGGATACCCTCTTCGATTTCTATGACCAGCGCATTCCCGCCAAGGTCACCACGGGCCGCCATTTCGATTCCTGGTGGAAGAAAAAGCGCCGCCAGGAACCCGATCTGCTGAATTTCGACCCAGCCACGCTTGTCGATGACTCCCACGACGTAACCGAAGTCTCCTTCCCAGATCACTGGCGCAAAGGCTCCATCGATTACGAGCTGACTTATAAATTCGAACCCGGCGACCCGCTCGATGGCGTCACCGTCATGGTCCCCGTTCCCATGCTTGCCGGCCTCGATACCGAAGGCTTCGATTGGCTCGTTCCCGGCCTGCGATTCGAGCTCGTCAACGAGCTTATTCGTTCCCTTCCCAAGGCCCTGCGGCGCACCGTCGTGCCCGCCCCGGAATTTGCCGAGCGCGCCATGGACCGGCTCATTCCCTTCGAAGGCCCCCTTACCCAGCAGCTTGCCGATGTCCTGCGCGAGCTCGGTGGCCACGGCATCAACGCCTCCGACTTCCAACCGGACAAGTTGCCGGATCATTTGCGGATGAACTACGCGGCCATCGACAAGCGTGGCACCATCATCGACTCCGATAGGGACCTTGCCGCCCTGCGCGAGCGCCAGGCCGGGCACATCAAATCGTCCGTCTCTCAAGTTAGCCGCACCGCCGAATCGACCGCAGTCAGCGAGTGGACCGACGATACCCTCGGCACCGTTGACGAGACCGTCACCACCACCGTTGACGGCCACGAAGTCACCGCCTACCCAGCGCTGGTGGCCACCAAAGACGGCGTGGAGCTTAAGGTTCACCCCACCAAGGCCGCTGCCGATGCCGCCATGGTCACCACCACCCTCACGCTCTTGATGCGCGAAATTTCTGTCTCGACCGCGCAAATGGTCAAGGGGCTACCCTTGCAACAGCGCGTCGCCGTGGACTCTTATCCGCATGGCGGTGCCGACGGGCTGGTCAATGACGCACGCGTCGCGGCAATCCGTGATCTTATGCTCGAAGCCGGCGGCCCCGTACGCTCCCCTGAGGCGTTTACCGAGCTCAAGGAATCTGTAAAACCACAGGTCCCCGGCCGCGTGCGGCAATCAATTGTCTCGATCGCACCTGGCTTAGCTGAGTATTCCAATCTCCGCGCCGAGCTTTCTCACTGGGACGGTCCCGCCATCGACGATATGGAAAAGCAACTCGCTTTCCTTCTCCCGCCGAATGCCATCACCGTGCACGGAGCCGCGCACCTGCGACACCTTCCCCGCTACATCCAGGCAATGCGGATCCGCTTGGAAGACCTGTCGCTCGACCCAGATCGCGATGCCGACCGTCAGGCCGAGGTAGATAACGCCATGGCCTACCTGGCAAACCGGCTGCGCAACCTCCCCGCGGGTCGTGAAAAGACGCGCGAGGTCAAGGACCTCCACTGGATGATCGAGGAATTGCGGGTCTCGCTATTCGCCCAGCGCCTCGGAACGGCGCACGCGGTATCCCTGCGGAGGATCCAGAAGGCAGTGGATAAACTGCGCTGACCTCCCAGCACCTCGAGTCCCCGTCACCCGCTGAGAACTCCGCTCCCGCCATCGCTGGTCGGTCGGCTGGCTAACCAAAACCGCCAGCCGACTATCGCCGCAGCCCAAACACAACTGCCGCCCATGCGCCGCTGCCGACGAACCACAAGGAAATCCGTTCTCTTGGCCGCCGGCGCCATGAGAATTAGCCGACCACAGCGAAATAATGATGCAAAAAGCCAGCTAAAACTGCTCTAAACCTGCACTCGCATGGCCGTATAACTGCTAAGAAACCGCCATAAGCCCCGCATTTTAAAGGTCCCCGCGATCGCGTCGCCGCATCAGTCGAATCTCCGATTCAAAATCGTCCGCGCTCTCGAAAGATTTATATACCGAGGCAAAGCGCAGATATGCGACCTCGTCTAGGTCGCGCAGCGGCTCAAGGATCGCAAGCCCAATTTCGTTGGCGTTAACCTGCGATGACCCATGGCCCCGCACTGTTTCCTCAACTTCTTGTGCCAACTTCTTAAGGGCATCATCGCTAACATCTCGGCCCTGGCAAGCGCGCCTGACACCCCGAATGAGTTTGTCCCTGCTAAATGGTTCTGCAAGGCCGTTTCTCTTAACGACCAGCAGTACGGCCTTTTCCACAGTGGTAAAACGCCCTTTACACGAAGCACACTCGCGGCGGCGCCGTATCGATGCGCCTGCATCAACCACGCGAGAGTCAATAACGCGGGATTGTTCGTTATGGCAAAACGGGCAGTACACGCTAGTCCTTTCGCTATTTTAGCTTCTCGGCTTAGTTTACCCCGAGGCCAAACCAGGATTCAGACGCCAATACACCAGACTCCTGTTACCGGCATGCCTGCCTCGTTAAGTGAGCAGGTCTCGTCTAATCAGAGGAAGGCAAGCTGATGGCAAAAAAGACGCCAAGCCTAAAGCCCTCCCAACGCTCGCTTAAGTACTAGATGCATTACTGAACGAGCGCTGCTTCTACTTGCTGTACCGAAGCGCCAGGTTCAGTCGGTGCCTCAGCGCTCGTGCCCATCAATCCGCCGACGACCGTGCCAAAAAATACCGCAGCGCCGAACACAGCACCAAGGAGATAATTCTTGCGTGAACTCTGGGCATCGTCTTCTTCGATCGTCTTGTTTGCCACATTAGGCAACGAATACTCTTCAGTCCACATATTCGAATCCCCTTTAGAATTCGTTCGATATTCAGAATCTAGTGTCCTAATTTTTCCTCTTTCAGAGCGGGGATGCTGAGCACCCCACCTACGATCATCAATATCCCAGATAGCGGCTGAAGGTACGATCTGTGGACGTACCGAGTGCTGTTTAACCATGTTATTGCGAGAGTTAAGTAGTTGAGACATTTCTTTCCTTTCGACGACCGCCGTAAGTCTAAAGCGGCCCCTTGACACGACAGAAGCATAATGTCGCTCCTGTGTTCGAGATTGATTCTATGTTCGATTTATAGCATTCCTTCGAAAACCTGTCCAGTTTTGTGTGCAAATCTCGAACGCCTGTACTTTTCGTGCTACAAATGGGTTATGGCACGCAACTGCCACCCAGTCCCCTTTTCAAGCCACGACCGCAGAACCTCAGACCCCTAGCTAGGAGCCGCACATGGGCCGCAAAAAAGCAAGCAACGCAAAGAACGATTACGCTTCTCTTTCCGAAAGGCAACGCCGCATCCTGAACGTCATCAGCGATGCGGTGATGTTACGCGGCTACCCACCCAGCATCCGCGAAATTGGCGATGCCGCAGGCCTGCAATCCACCTCGTCCGTGGCCTATCAGCTCAAGCAGCTGGAAGAAAAGGGCTTCTTGCGCCGCGATCCTAATAAGCCACGCGCGGTCGATGTGCGTCACCTCAATACTGACGACGGCGAAAAGAAACCAGGTCGTAAATCTAAAGAGGCCACCGATACCTCTGCCCGCAGCCCTGAAGAGTCCGCTGCCGTAGCTTATATTCCAGTCGTGGGACGCATTGCCGCCGGTGCACCGATCACCGCAGAGGAAAATATTGATACGTATTTCCCCATGCCGGACGAGGTCGTCGGCGGCGGCGAGCTTTATATGTTGCAGGTTGTGGGTGATTCCATGCAGGATGCCGGCATCCTTAACGGCGACTGGGTCATCATCCGGTCGCAGTCAGTGGCTGAGGAAGGCGAGTTTGTCGCCGCGCTTCTCGATGACTCCGAGGCCACCGTCAAGGAATTCCACCGCGACTCCTCCGGCGTGTGGCTCCTTCCCCACAATGATGCCTACCCACCCATCAACGGCGACGATGCAGAGATTATGGGCAAGGTAGTATCCGTCTTCCGCAAGCTCTAAGTCGCGCCAGGCAGATGTGAACTCGCTGTACGCCGGTTCTTCACCAGCGGCCATAACCGCTACCTGTATTCTGCGCCCGCTTCCTTGAAACGCATTCTTTCGACCCACTCGCACAGCCCTGTCTCCCCGACTTGGAGAGCAGGGCGTACCAGTTTTACCGAAGTTTAAGACCGTTCATCCATACAATCACGCCCCACAAAACCAACTTGAACTCGGGCTCCCTATTGATAAAGCACCCCCGAAATAACGGATCCGTAAGTTAACCGCTAATTGGTCTGACTTTCATCAAGGTGAAATATTGCTTACTGACCAGCAAGTTTTGTTCAAAAACGGACAGCCGCACAAACCTGCATTTTTGTTTTCGTCCGATTACCGCTGAATTTTGACACAATGGAGGAAGAAATCCCACATCATATAGCTTTCACCGCGCACCTGCATACGCAAATGGAGTAACCGCCCGGCCGAAGGCAAGGAGCAAGGAGGGTCCGTGTACGCAGAGGAGCGACGCCGCCAAATCGCGTCCCAAACTGCTGTCGAGGGTCGCGTTAATGTCACCGATTTATCAGAGCGTTTCGATGTGACTGCCGAAACCATCCGCCGCGACCTAGCTGTGCTGGATAGAGAGGGCGTTGTCCACCGCGTGCACGGCGGCGCCGTTGCTTCGCAAGCCTTCCAAACCGCAGAGCTCACGCTCGATACCCGTCAGCGATCCGCATCGGGGGCCAAGGCCGCCATCGCGCATGCCGCGCTCGATTTCCTTCCCCCTGGCGGCGGCAGCATTTTTTTGGACGCCGGCACCACCATCAATACCTTTGCCGAGCTCATCAGCCAGCAATACCCGCAAGCGCAGTTCAATATCGTCTCCAATAGCCTGCCCATTGCGCTGTCCCTCGCCAATAGTGGCGTCCCCGATGTCCAGCTCCTCGGCGGAACCGTACGCGCAATCACTCAGGCCGTCGTCGGCGATACCGCCTTGCGCACCATGGCGCTCATGCGTGCCGATGTCGCCTTTATCGGCACCAATGCCCTGACCCTCGATCACGGCTTGTCTACGGCCGATTCCCAAGAAGCAGCCATCAAATCCGCCTTCGTCACGAATGCCCACAAGGTCGTGGTCATGTGCGATTCCAGCAAATTGGGCAACGACTACCTGGTGAGCTTCGCTTCCATTGCCGATATCGATGTCGTCATCACTGATTCCGGCACGCCGGAATCCTTCGTCGATGCTCTCCGCGAGCGCGAGATAGACGTTGTGTTAGCCAGCGAATAGATCCAGGCCGCACACGACTTCGCCCTCCCTGCCTCGGCGCCGTGAACTGCTCCCCATTAGTTGGACTGAGAAATCAGTTACCGACTAGTAGGGAGTAGTTTTCTTTGAGAGTACGAAGT